>JAGXBI010000076.1 GCA_018971155.1 Burkholderiales bacterium | reverse complement strand
CGGCGCTCACGCAATGCAGCGCGCCCGGCCATCTGCGGATTCTCGGCAGCGACGAGGGTTTGGGTCCGCTCGAGCCGATGGAGGTCGCGGTTTACAGAAGCCGTGATTCGCGCGGCTCGAAGGCCGTCGACAGCCTGCAAGGCCTGCTGGTCAAGACATTGCGCCAGTCGGCGTCGGCCTGAAGCCTGTCGCAAGCGCTTGTGGCCCGCAGGCGGTGTGCATTGGCGCACGCCATCAAACGGCACAGGACAAGGTTTGGTTGCAGCTGGTTGAAGGGGGACCCGACCGGACCGGAACACCGCCTGCCGGAGATCGGGCCGTCCGTCGCATGACGGCAGACGCGGTTTGTCGGAGGACCGGGTTCAACCAGGATTGGTCCAGTTCATTCTCGCGACGAGCGGCTTGGGGTGTGCCTTGGTCTTCACGTATACGGTGATCCGGTAGCGCCCAGGCCTGCTCATGTCGAAGGCTTCGCTGTAATCGGGCACGCCGCTCGTGACGCGAGGCACCAGCTTTTTCTCCTGCACTTGGCGGTCCGGCCCCTGAACATCGGCACGAACCTCGGCATCGGCAACCTTCGCTCCTGATTTTGTGTCGGTGATGCTTACCACCAAATGATGGTCGGACCCGGTCTTGCCAAGGTCCGGATGGGAGGTGGACTCTTCCGGGAAGTGCTCGGCCCACCGGGCGATCACGACGCCGATGTTGACGTGCATGCCGTCAATGGTCTGCTGCTGTTGCGCGCGAGCGCCCGGCGTCGCCAAAACCAACACCGTCAACAGTGCTGCGCCCAACCCCAAGCGTCGCATCAAAATATTCATGATTGTGCCCACCCTCTTTTCTTCCGTCTGAATCGGAATGCCATCATTGAATACCCTGAGCGTTTGGCCGTGCTTGACCAAAGTCAAACTCCGGCCGGTTTCCCTGCGTTAGGGGACGCGTCAGGACTGCGTCTGGTCTTCTGGGTCGCTAGGTCACAGGGCCGTTGCGAACGTGCAGCAGCCAACTCGCAGGCATCCGCCGGCGACCTTGAGATCGAGGCGCCTTGCGACGGCCCGCCGGCGAAGTCGCGACAACGCTGAGCCGGACTGCGCAGGCCTGCGGATACGTCCCCCGAGGCTACGCAGACCTATTCGGATGCCGGAGCTTGTAACTCGGTCGCGATCTGTTCGAACAGTTTCGATGTCCAGTCCGGCGGATAGTTGAGCGGCGCGAGGATCGGCTTGCTCACAATTGCAACGTCGGTGCTCGACTCGCTCAGCGGACGCAGCCATATGGCGATGCGTTCACCCCAGCTCCACAAGGAAATACCGTGGGAGACAACGATGCGCCCAGCCGCCGGATCACTTTCGAGCAGGTCAAGCTTCTTTGCCTTCGCCGCGGCAAGCGTGGCGGCGTACACCGTCTTGTAGGGCGCCGCGTAGACCCGATGCACGCCTTCATCTCTGGACGCCTTGACCGATTCGGTGGACGCACAGCCGCTTAACGCCACCGCCAGGATAATTGGAACAAGCCAGACTCGCATCGCAAACTCCTTCAGTAACCCGCTTTCGCGTTGCTTCCCGGCCCGGACTGCCGGCCCGACCGAAGCAACTCGCGCGTGCCGGGCGCCGAGACCGTCACAGTCCTGGCAGGCGCAACGGGTAGCCAATCATTGGACTCATGCTACGAGGGTGCTTTTCCCGTCCTATGAGATAGATCAAGGTTGGCGCACTACCCGGCCCGTCACGGCGCTTTGCCGGCCTTCGTTCGTCCGGCTGTGCTGGGCAGTCGTGCGTGACGGCGAGGTACGGTCGACAACGAACGCGGCGTCGCGAAAAGTGGCCGCATCCCGCCGGACAGGGTTCGGCGGCGGGCAAGGTACAGCGGCCGTTCAATGCCTCGTCGATCCGTCTCGTGCTCATGACTGTGCTAGAGTCCGCGCGTGCATGTCCGATTTCAAGGAGCGCCCGATGACTGCATCAGCCGCTGTTTTCGCCATTGTCGCCGCCCTATGGCTGGGCGCCATGATTCCCGGGCCCAGTTTCGTGCTCGTCGCACGCAATGCCATCGGTCTGTCGCGCCGTGATGGCCTGGCCACGGCTCTCGGGATGGGGGTGGGAGGGATTTTTTTCGGCGGCGTCGCGCTCGCCGGGCTCTACACGCTTTTACAGGCCGTCGAATGGCTCTATGTCGGCCTGAAAATCGCGGGCGGCGGGTACCTGATTTTCGTCGCCTCGAAGATATGGCGCGGCGCCGGCCGCCCGATCACCGTCGATGGCATGCTGGCAAACCTGTCTGGCAGCGCCCGTAAATCGTTCTGGATGGGCCTGACCACGCAGCTGAGCAATCCCAAGACGGCCATCTGGTATGGCAGTATCTTTGCAGCATTGCTTCCCCAGCATCCGCCGCTCTGGTGCTATTTCGCACTGCCTCCGCTGGTGTTTGCGGTCGAATGCGGGTGGTACACGGCCGTCGCGCTGTGTTTTTCGAGCAAGGCGCCCCGCGAAGTCTATCTGCGAGCGAAGAAATGGATCGATCGGATTGCTGCCTGTGCCATTACAGCGCTCGGTCTGCGTTTGATTCTTGATGCATCCAAGGTTGGCATCTGAGGCGGGTCCTCGCATGCCGGGACGTCAGGCTCGCGCGCACCGCTTGCCGGCGACGGCGAGCCACCGGTAGAGCCCGGCGCAGCCATTGGCCGGGTATCGGCAGGCGCGAGCCAGTGGCGCCCTCGCCTACCAAACGAATGGAATCAGTCGGTAGCGTACTGCCCGCTGGTAGTCCCGGTACCCCTGCAGCGTGTCTGCGAGAAGTCGCTCCTCGTCGCCAATCCGGGCGACGATCGCGGCAGCGAGCGGAGCCACCAACGGGATGGCCACGAGCGAGCCGAGCGCCGGTGGCGTGAACAGAAGCATAAGCAGCGCGCCCGCGTACATAGGGTGGCGGACCCACCGGTAGGGCCCGGTCGAGATCAGCTGCTGGCCGGCCGAGACCGCGATCGTGCCTCTGGTGTAGCGATTCTCCCGGAACACCAGGAACACGATGGCAAAACCCGTCGCGACCATAAGTTCACACAGGATGCTGACCAATGGCGGCACGCGGGACCACGAGTAGCGGAAGTCGAGGCCCGCGACGACATACATCGCAACGAACAGCAGGCTCGCAATCGACTGGATCGACCGCTGTAGTGGCCGCGTCTCGGCGACCGGACCGGCCTGCAGCCGCCCTGCAAGTAGCGCTCTGTCATATAGCGCCAGGTAAGCCGTGATGAGGATGGTCGATCCGCCGAAGACCGCGAGGTACACCGACGCCAGCGAGAATGCGAAGGATCCGGCGGACACGAACAACGCCGCGCCAATGACGGACATCAGGAAGGCCAACCCGGCGAAGGCCTGAATCATGAGTCTCATTGCGTGCTCACCTCGGCCGATGCTGCGTACCCATGCCCGCAGTAATGAACACCGCCGTAGCCGCACCATCGACATCCGCCGTGTGCCACGTCCCCGGCGGATTCACCGCATACTGCCCCGGCCCCAGGGCGATGCTCGAGGCCGTTCCGTCGGGGTGCTGCTGATGCAGTGTCAGTCGTCCGCCGGTACAGAGCACGACCTCGCTGCCATGCGGGTGCATCTCCCACGTTGCCCAGGACTCGGCGAACGAGTGCATGCTGACCAGACGTCCTTCGATGCCGTCCTTCGCGTGACGAGCCTCATAGGCCGAGTACCAGTCCATTGAGCCGGTAAACGTCGGCTCCACGGAGGCGGTCGCGCCAAGCCCGAGATGCAGAGGGTGTTGGGTCAACTCATACGCAGGCATCTGGCGCTCTCCATCGGATATAGTCGATCCGGGCGGCGAAAACAGCGCCTCGGCGTCTCGGCGTGCCGCCCAAATGCTGAATTTGCGAATTCGCCATCCGGCCGGGCAACTCGCGTCGGATGTCGGCAAAGTTAGCACACTCCTCACGGGCGCACCGAACGCAGCGCATCGCCGCAACCCCGGAATACACCGGGTCGCTCGGGCGTGTCACGCGGCGACGCCCTCACGGACAAGCGCTCCGGCAACGGGAGTCGTTCGGCGTCGTCATTCCGAACATCGTGGCCGTCGCTCGCTATCTGCGCCCTCCCCAGTATGCCGTCGCAATGTCGATGAAAGCCCGCAGCTTCGGCTGCGTCTGGCTTCGAACCGGAAAATAGAGAAACAGGCCGGCTTTGGTCGGCAGGTGCGGCGCAAGAACTTCCTCGAGTGCACCGGATTCGATGTCGGCTTTCACGAGGAGGTCGACCGTATAGGCAAGGCCCAGCCCCAGCCTGGCGAACTCGACCATCCCGAGATGGTCGTTGACGACGATTCCACCGGGCGCATCGAGCGAGTATTCGCCGACACGCTGTCGGCATTCCGCTATTTCGAGGCAGGCAACACCTTCGGCAAGGTGGTGGTGCGGCTCGCCTGATCGGCGTGGCCACACACCCCCTTGATGGCACGCCATGCCGCCGGGCTCACTGCCCCACCTCATCGGCCAGCCGACACAGTTCGTGCCTTGGACCCTGCATTCTCAATGCGTCGACTATTTCGGCTTGCTGAACGATGCCGGTTCGCTTTACACCCCGTTACACACGTCACTCCCCGGTATCACCCGGCGCGCATCGGCGCGGCTAGACTGCATTTCATCGACCCGCCCGATCGTCTGGCGGGCCAGTGACCGGGAGTCGGTATGAAAAAAGCAAATTGTTTTGTGGCGGCCGCGCTGGCCGCGATGGCGGTGTTTGCGATGAATGCGCAGGCGCGCGAGAACATTGGCATGAGCAGCGGCATGCAGGCCGGCGTCACCGCCGGCCCAGCGCGCACGGGCGGCGATATTCAGGTCAGTCCCAACCAGCGCTCGGCCGACCGGCGCGTGGCGCCGCCGCATGAAATGGCGCAGCGGCATGACACCCGGCGTGCGCCGATGACGCGTGATCGTGCGCGTTACCGTACCTCTGGCCACGAGATGCATCGCTCAATCGTGCGGCATCACGAAGTAAACCGTTCGGTGCGGCGCGATATCCGGCGCGACGTGCGACACGAGGCGCATGAGCGCACGTCTCGGAACCGCTCGATGTGAGCCCGGGGTGTGATGGCTTGTTGCGATGGCGGCGGCCGGTGCGCATCGCCACCGGCCGCCGTGGCGGTGTGGTACGGCAACGGCCGACGATGCGAGCCGCGTTTTTTTGAGCCTCAGGCGCCGCGCAGTTTGTCGAGCAGCGCCTTGGCCGCCGGCTCCGACGAAGCCGGATTCTGACCGGTGATCAGCAGGCCGTCGACCACCACGTGCGGCGCCCAGTCGGCCGCTTTCGAATACTCGCCGCCGTTGGCCGCGAGCATATCCTCGACCAGGAACGGCACCACGTCGGTGAGCTCCACCGCGGCTTCCTCACTGTTCGAAAATCCCGTGACCTTGCGGCTGTTGACCAGCGGCTCGCCATCTTTCGCCTTGACATGGCGCAGCACGCCAGGGGCATGGCAGACCGCGGCCACCGGCTTGCCGGCGGCAATCATTTGCTCGATCAGCGCGATCGAGTGCCGGTCCTCGGCGAGGTCCCACAGCGGTCCGTGCCCGCCCGGATAGAACACCGCGTCGTAGTCGGCGGCGCGCACTTCGGCGAGCTTGCGGGTGTTGGCCAGTTCGGCCTGCGCCGCGGGGTCGGTGTCAAAGCGGCGCGTGGCCTCGGTTTGCGCCGATGGGTCGCTGCTCTTCGGGTCGAGCGGCGGCTGGCCGCCGCGCGGCGAGGCGAGCGTGAGTTCGGCCCCGGCGTCCTTGAGCGCGTAGTACGGCGCGGCGAATTCTTCGAGCCAAAAGCCGGTTTTCTTGCCAGTATTGCCGAGTTGGTCGTGCGAGGTCAGAACGAAAAGAATCTTCATGAATGGGCTCCTTGGCCTGCGCTGAGGGTAAGCAGCCGAGGCACGGGCCGGCGCATGCGGCCGATGCCTCGGACGGGGTGCGGCGCGCCGCTCAGAGCGCAGCCTCGAGCACGCGACGGCTGACCTCGAGCGTGACGTCCTGCCGCTCGCCGAGCGCGGTCATGTCGTGCGCTTCGAGTTGCGCGACCAGATCGTCGAGCGCGGCGGCGTTGATCGCGTAGTCATGCAGCCGGGTCTTCACGTCGAGGCTTTCGAAGAACGCGCGGGTGCGCTCGATGGCCGCATCGATGCGCTCGTCCTCGCTGCCCTGCGTGATGCCCCACACGCGCTGCGCATACTTCAGCAGCTTGGCGCGCTTGCTGTCGCGGCGCACTTGCAGCATCGGCGGCAGCACGATGGCCAGCGTGCGCGCATGGTCGATGTTATACCGGGCGGTGAGTTCGTGCCCGATCATGTGCGTGGCCCAGTCGTGCGGCACGCCCGCGCCGATCAGCCCGTTGAGCGCGAGCGTGGCGACCCACATCAGGTTGGCCCGCACTTCGTAGTTGTGCGGCTCGGCGAGCGCGCGCGGGCCGATTTCAATCAGCGTTTGCAGCAAGCCCTCGGCGAAGCGGTCTTGCGCGAGACCGCCTGCGGGGTAAGTCAGGTACTGCTCGATGATGTGCGTGAAGGCATCGACCACCCCGTTGGCGACCTGGCGCGGCGGCAGCGTGAAGGTTTTGCGCGGGTCGAGAATCGAGAATTGCGGAAAAGTGTGCTGGCTGTGAAACGGCAGCTTGGCGTGCGTGGCGCGCCGGGTGATCACCGCGCCGTTGTTCATCTCGGAGCCGGTGGCCGGCAGCGTCAGCACGCTGCCCAGCGGCAGCGCGCGAGTGACGTTCTCGCCGCGCGCTTGCATGATCTGCCACGGCTCGCCGTCGAACAGCGCGGCGGCGGCGACGAACTTGGTGCCGTCGATGACCGAGCCGCCGCCCACGGCCAGCAGAAAATCACGCTGCTCGCGGCGCACCTGCGCGACGGCGCGCATCAGCGTTTCGTACGACGGGTTCGGCTCGATCCCGCCGAATTCCGCGAAGTCGTACCCGGCCAGGGCCGCGCGCACTTCGGCCAGCGTGCCGTTTTTCTCGGCACTGGCACCGCCATACAGGAGCAACACGCGCGCGCCGGCCGGCAGCAGTTCGTTCAGGCGTCCGATGGTGTTTTCGCCGAAGACGATGCGGGTGGGATTGTAGTAGTCGAAGTTCTGCATAAGGCGCGTTTCCTATTAGACCAGTCGTCTTGAAAGACGATAAAAAAACGGCGTGCCGGCGCGTGCGCGAGTGCCGCGCCATCGCACGCCTCGGGTGATGACGTCAGGAGGTGGCGGCCAGACCGAGCATCTGTCGGGTGGAAGCCATCGCCACGTCGAGCGGGCGGCCGTCACGCCGGATTTTTTCCAGCAGTGTGGCGCCCAGCCACAACTCGTAGAGCGTGGCCGCAGTGCTGTGAGGCTCGATGCCGGCGTCGAGCGAGCCGTCGCCCTGCCCGGCCTCGATGCATCCGGCCAGGCGCTCGACGATCTGCGCGGTGCCGCGCTCGAGCGCCGCGCGCATGGATTCCGAGAGGTCGCATACCTCGGCGCCCAGCTTGACCACCAGGCATTTGCGATCGGAGGCGTCGCCCGACTGCATCGCCTGCCAATCGGCCCAATAGCGCATCAGGCGTTGCGCGGCGGTACCGGGATCGCGCACCAGCATCTGCTCGAGATATTCGAGGTAATCGGCGAAGTAAGCATTGAGCAGCGCTTCGCCGAACACCTCCTTGGAACCGAAGTAGTGATAGAACGACCCCTTCGGAATGCCGGCAGTGGCGAGAATTTCGTTCAGGCCGACACCGGTGAAACCCTTGCGCAGCATGATGGGCTTGGCGGTATCGAGGATGTGTTGCCGCATTTCGGCGGCGCTGGTGGCGTTCATGGGAGTGCATGATAATGCAAAATTAGACCGGTCGTCTAGTAAGCTGCTGCCAGCCTCGCCCCTGTTGCAACGAATGGACACCCATCACATTGCAACCGCCCGAGCGTGCCGGCTTGTGGGACAATCGGCGCAACCAGCCCGCAACGCCAGACGGGCGCGACAGACTCAACGGGGATACCAATCACAATGAACGGGTTCGAATCTCGCGGCAGTCGGGCCGATTATCTCGCCCGCGAAGCCTTGACCGCACAGTTGCAGGTTCTGCAGACCGGGCTGCCATTGACCGCCTGGGCAGTGTTTCAGCACAAGGGCGGTGACTGGCATGCACTGGCCGTCTCGGGCGAGGTCGGCAACACCGATCTTGGATTGCTTGCGCAAACCGTGCTCGACTCCGGCTCGGCCGACGATAACGATGCGGAGCTCTTCGAATTTCGGCCGGCAAACACCGGCGAACTCGACCTGCTGGGCCAGCCGGCCGGCGCATCGAAAATCTTTCGGGCCATGCTCACGCCCTGCGGCGGCCACAGCCGCGGCGCGTTACTCGGCTGGGTGCATGGCGGCGCGCAGATGCCGACACCCGATACACGCATTGTCACACCGGCCCTGGCGAGCATGGTCGGCATCATGCACTTGCATGCCGAACTCATCACCACCGAACGGCTGGTACTCGAGACGCGCCACGAAAACCTGCTCGATCCGCTGACCGGCACGCTCAACCGGAGCGGTTGGGATCAGTACCTGCAACAGATCGAAGCCGCGCTCAAGGGGCGCGACGAAGACGCGATGATCGCCGTGCTCGATGTCGACTACCTCAAAGCGGTCAATGAACGCGATGGCCGCGCCGCTGGCGATGAAATGTTGCGGCGCGCAGCCCAGACCATCCATGCGGTACTGCGCCGGCGCGATTGCGTGGCACGGCTGGGCGCCGACGAGTTTGCCATCCTGCTGCAGGACATCGGCTCGTCCGAGGCGGATGCGCTTTCCGCGCGCCTGACGACCGCCCTCAAAGCAGTGGACATCAGTGTTTCGATCGGATTGGCGATGAAGTCCGACGCCGGCTCGCTGAAAAAGGCCTTCGCCATGGCCGACTCGAGCATGTACGCGAACAAGCGCAAGAGACACGGCACACCGGTAATACGCAGCGAGACCGATATCGCGCACGACGAGCCAGCGGCGTAAGACGGCCCTGATCGCGACGGCCCAGCGGCAGGATCAGATCGCGAATCGGTAAATTTTTACAGCTGGTTACAGGCGTCACAAGCCGGTAGCACATGCCGACCCAGCCCGCCGCTAAATTAAGGGTGAACACATTGCCACGGTTTGTGGCGCATTTACCCAAGCGGTTCAAGGAGTCGGCATGAAAAAGGCAAATTATCTGATCGGCGTGGCGTTGGCCGCGATGTCGCTGGTCGCTCTCAACGCCCAGGCCCGCGGTGGCGGCATGGGGGGCGGCATGGGTGCGGGCGTCGGCGTGAGCGCTGGCGTGGGCGGTGGCTCCATGGGCTTGCAGGCCGGTGGCATGTCGAGTACCCATATGAGCGGCAGCGGCATGGCCAATACCAACGGCTTCTCGGCGTCGGATCGGGATACCGGAATGGCACGCGCGGAAGATCGCAGCAGCACGCACGCCAACCTGGCGGATTCCCGCACTCGTGCGCGTTATACGCACACCCGCCACCACACCACTCGGCGCCACGAGGGCAAGCAGGTGGCACATCAATACGGCCACGCGAGCAATTAAACGCGCGCCGCGCCGCCACATTGAACGACCCGCCCGGCGTGCCAGGCGGGTCGCAGCGGATCAAATCAGCAAATAGTCCTCCGGCTCGGTCATAGGCTGGGAGGCGCGTTCGCCCAGCATTTCCAGCAGCGACGCCTGGATGCTTTCGCTCATGGCATTGAGCGGCAGGTCGTTCGCATCGGTGCCGAACGGCTCTTCGATTTCGGCACTCAACGCTTCCAGCGCGAAGAACGTGTAGGCGATAAACGTCACCACGACCGGCGTCATCAAGCCAATAGAATCCACCAGGCCGAACGGCAGCAAAAGGCAATACAGGTAAACCGTCCGATGAATGATCACCGCATAGGTGAACGGGATCGGCGTTCCGGCAATCCGCTCGCAGCCGCCGAGCATATCGGTCAGATACCCCAGATGCGTTTCCATGGTCTGCGCGAGCGCCGGCGCCAACACGCCCTCGTGGCGCCGCTCGCGCATCCACTCGCCGGCGATCAGTAAAAGCATCGCGGGCTTAAAGCGCAGGCCCGCCAGCCGTGCCCGATCTGCCGGCTCTAGCCAGTGAGCCAAATCATCGGTCGCGTCGGTGCCGCGCAACTGATGTCGCAACGCATGAACGAACGCAATCAGGCGATAGACGAATTCCTTGCCCGGCGCGGGGCCGTCGACCACGGTGAGCGCCTGGCGCGCCAGCGAGCGGGTCTGGTTGAGCACGCCGCCCCACAATACGCGCGCCTCCCAATACCGCGCGTAGCTGGTGCTGTTTCGACAGCCGAGAAAAATTGCCAGTGTCAGGCCGATCAGCGAAAACGGCACGAAATTCAACGACACTTTCCACGCGAAAAGCCGCCCGTGCGCGAGTGTCACCAGCAGGGCAAATGCCATGGTCAGCAACAGTTGCGGCAGGATTTCGGGTAGCACAGAGCCTCGCAGGACAAAAAGCATGCGAAACCAGTGAAGGCGGGGGCGAACAATCATGGCAATCAGATCGAGCAAGAAGCGCCGCTCGCTCACTCGGTGAGGCGGTGCAGAAAAGGCGTGCCAGCCACTCGCTGTCGCATAAGTCGCCGGCAGGCGCATTATAGGACGAGCACGCCGCGCCGGCTCGCCAGCCCGCCGCAGGCGCCCGGCAACCCCGGGAAATCCCCTAGGCCAATTTAGCCAGGCATTACCTTCGCACCGATCGGCATTCCTACAATCGTGCTCAAGGAGGTGCCGAATGGCCAAATTGATTCACACCATGATCCGCGTGCTGGATCTCGACAGGTCGCTGCGTTTTTATGAAGCGGCGTTCGATTTGCACGTCTCGCACAGACTCGACTTTCCCGATTTCTCACTGGTCTACCTGCGTAATGCCGAAGCCGACAACGAGATCGAGCTGACCTGGAACAAGTCGCGTACGGAGCCCTACACCCTCGGCGACGGCTATGGCCATGTGGCGTTCTGCGTCGACGACGTCGCCCAGGAACATCGGCGCATGCGGGAGCTCGGCTTCAACCCGGCTGACGTTCGCGAGTTTCACGACGGTGCCAGTCAGTTGCTGGCGCGATATTTCTTTGTTCAGGATCCCGACGGTTACAAGATAGAAGTGCTCGAGCGTCACGGCCATTACCAATAGGGCCGGGCCGCAGGTGCCGACATTCGTAGAACAGAAGTCCCCCCAACAAAAATTCAGGAGACAAACATGAAACGTGCTGTGATTCCGATCCAGGCGGATGATTGCCGGGGTCCCGTCGAAAGTATCGCCGCGATCCGGCTCACGCGGCGCAGCCTGCTCAAGGGCGCCGGCATTCTGACGGGCACGCTGGCAGTCTCGTCGACGCTGGCGATGGTCGCACCGAGTCGCGTGTGGGCGCTCGAAATGTCGAACTTCGATGCGCATCAGGGCGCGGTCATCCTCGCCTTCACGCGCCACCTCTACCCACACAAGGGACTCGAGGACGCCGTCTATGCGCTGGTCGTCAAGGCGCTCGATCAAAAGGCCAAGGCAGATCCCGCCAACCGGAAGACACTGCTGGCAGGTGTCAAGCGCCTCGACGGCATCGCCGGCACCAACTGGCTCAAGCGCTCCGCGTCGTTGCAGGCGGTCGACGTGGCGTCGATGGAAGGCGACCCGTTCTTCGAGCTGGTCAGGAGCACGGCGGTGGTCTCCCTGTACAGCAATACGATGGCCTATGCCCATTTCGGCTACGGCGGGGAAGAAGGCGATGGCGGCTATCTGCACAAGGGGTTCGACGATCTGGCCTGGCTGCCCAACCCTCCCGCCAAGGACAGCGGGCCGATCCCCCAGGATAGCTAAATAGACACATTGCAGGAGAC
>JAGXBI010000432.1 GCA_018971155.1 Burkholderiales bacterium | reverse complement strand
AAACAGCCCGCGCGAACTCGCCGGGGTTACCGCGTCAGGACCGAGGCCGGCCGTGTGTGCCGGCCTCCTTTTTCGCGCGACTGGCGCGATGCCGCAGGTTCAGTCGGCGTCTTTCAGATATCCGGTACGGGACGGGTCCGCCATGCGCGCGGACACGATCAGTGAAATCGCACACAAGCCAGTCACATACCAAAAGAACATTTCCTCGTAACCCTGCGCTTTCAGGCCCAGCGCAACATACTCGGCCGTGCCGCCGAAAATCGCGTTGGCAATCGCGTACGACAGGCCCACACCCAGCGCACGCACTTCCGGGGGAAACATTTCCGACTTGATCAGGCCGCTGATGGAGGTGTAAAAGCTGACGATCGTGAGCGCCGCCATCACCAGCACGAAAGCCAGATAAGGATTGGTGACTTCCCTGAGGGCATGCAGGATCGGCACGGTGCACAGCGTGCCGAGCGCGCCGAACCAAATCATCGAAGTGCGGCGCCCGATACGATCGGACAAAGCCCCGAATAGCGGCTGCAACAACATATACACCAGCAATGCCCCCGTCATCACCGCGCTGGCTGCCGGCACGCTCATGCCAGCCGTGTTGACCAGGTATTTCTGCATGTAAGTGGTGAAGGTATAGAAGGCCAGCGACCCGCCGGCGGTGAAGCCAATGACGGTCAATACCGCCCGCTTGTGCTTGAGCAACCCGCTGAGGGTGCCGGCATCCTCGCGCGCACGCGTCTGGGCCGATGTGGTCTCATCGAGCGAGCGGCGCAGATACAGTGCGACGATCGCCATCGCAGCGCCAATCACGAACGGGATCCGCCAGCCCCATGCCCGCAGTTCCTCGGTGGAGAGCAGGAATTGCAGAATCACCAGCACCAGCAGCGCCAGCAATTGGCCGCCGATCAGCGTGACGTACTGGAACGACGCGAAAAAGCCGCGCCGCCCCTTGAGCGCCACTTCACTCATGTAGGTGGCGCTGGTGCCGTATTCGCCGCCGACCGACAGCCCCTGGAACAGGCGCGCCACCAGCAGCAACGCCGGCGCCGCCGCACCGATGGTCGCGTAGGTCGGCAAGCAGGCAATGACCAGCGATCCGGTGCACATCATGATCACCGAGACCAGCATGGCCGTGCGGCGGCCATGCCTGTCCGCCAGTCGACCGAAAAACCAGCCGCCGATCGGCCGCACCAGGAACCCCGCCGCGAACACGCCGGCGGTATTCATCAGCTGCGTGGTGGGATTGCCGCTCGGAAAAAAGGCATGGGCAAAGTAAATCGCGCAGAACGCATAGATATAAAAATCGAACCATTCGACCAGATTGCCCGACGAGGCCCCGACGATAGCAAAAATGCGCCGGCGCTGGTCGGCGGCGGGAGAAATCCTGTCTTCCCTCATCATCTCCATGACGACTCCTGATGCGTGGCCGAACGATGCGTCGCAAGCGACGGGGCAGGCCGCTGCAAAGCGCCAAGGCGCGCGGCGGAGCGAATCGTGATCAGCGGGCGCGACACATTCGGCAAGCGCGCAGGCGGCGCGTCATTGACGGCGCCGGCAGTCGGTGGCGTGGGAAATTTCATCGAGCACTCCTTTCAAGCGGCGGTGCACACCGGCCGCATCGCGCAACCGGGGGCAAACGAAGGGACAGGCGCCGTCAAAGGACGGGCCCATGCGGGGCTACAAGGGGGCGGTACGG
Source organism: Burkholderiales bacterium (assembly GCA_018971155.1). GTDB lineage: Bacteria > Pseudomonadota > Gammaproteobacteria > Burkholderiales > Burkholderiaceae > Pandoraea. Next base: position 629 of record JAGXBI010000432.1, on the reverse strand, counting down.
AAACTACGAGGAGCGCGTCGACAGAAGCACTCGCACATGGTTCAACAGAGAAAACACATCAAGCCGCGGCGGAACGATCTGTCGCAGTCCAGACGCCAGGCAGCGATGCCGACCATTCTAGCGCAGTCATCCGTCGAGTCACACTACGATAGTTCGCAGAACGACTCATTTTATCGTCACAGCCGGCCGGCCATTCCCGGCGGGCAACGGCGTGGCCAGCGCGTCGCCCGCGCCGGCATGTCATGCCGGCCGCGATCCACGGCGCGCCCGGAGACGGTAACATACGGTCGGTCCCGCGCCACCCGACCCGACTGTTGCCACCGGAGCCCCAATGCGCCGCATGATCCCGAGTACCCTGTCGCTGATTGCCTTCGAGGCAGCCGCACGCCATCAGAGCTTCTCGCGTGCGGCCGAGGAACTGTGCCACACGCAAAGCGCCATCGGCCGACAGATTGCCGCCCTCGAGGCGATGGTCGGTCTGAAGCTGTTTCATCGCGCCAAGCGCCGGGTGACGCTGACCGAGGCCGGCCACGCCTATTGGCAGCAGGTGCGCGCCTACCTGGGCAATCTCGAGGCCGACACGCTCGATCTGATCGCCCGCCAGGGCAAAGGCGGCAAGATCGAACTGG
>JAGXBI010000075.1 GCA_018971155.1 Burkholderiales bacterium | reverse complement strand
TCGGAGAGATGGTCCTTCCAGAGCTTGGTCAACGGAAAACGCCGATCGATCCAACCGATCAGCCCTGTCGTTTCGACTTTCTTATCGGCGGCCATGTTACGCCTCTCCTTTTTCGTCTTTACCGATCACCATGTGCGTGTCGGACAGGTACATGTAACGGGGGACATCGAGATTCTTGGGCGCAGGCTTGTTTTTGAAGACTCGCCCGGACATGTCGTAGGTCGAACCGTGACAGGGGCAGAAGAAGCCAGGAAAGTTACCGAGAGCCGGAACGATATCCGCTTCGAACGGACCGGAAGGAATGCAACCGAGGTGAGTGCAGATGCCGATGACGACAAGGATGTCTTTGTGTTCGACGCGGGCCCGATAAGGGTTCTCGCAGTAGGACGGCATCGGGTAATTGAACGGACTTTTTGAATCGGGGTCGGCCAGTGCGCCGGTATCGGCGCTCAGGGAAGCCATTTCGTCAGGGGTACGTCGCACGATCCAGACCGGCAAGCCGCGCCAGCTCACGGTCATCTTGTCGCCCGGCTTCAGACCGCTGATGTCCGCCTCGACCGGCGCCCCCCCCGCCTTGGCCCGCTCCGAGGGCTCCATGGAACTGACGAAAGGTACCAGGGTTGCTACACCGCCGACTCCTCCGACGACAGACGTTGCTATTAGCCAAGTTCGGCGGCTGTTGTCGACTTTCTTTTCTTGATTGTCACCCATCACAGTCCCCAAGTTTGAATTTGGATTTTCCGTCAACCGTAAATTATACTCCACCACCCTCGGCGACCTGTCTGTTCGCAGGTATCGCCGTCATAACGCATTCCGGTATTGACCAGCGCCTTGCATTGACGCCAGGCGCGTATTTGTTCATGATCGTCGTGCAGTCTCGACCGGCGCGAAACAAAACCAACAGCGGGAGGTTTAGCATGAGTATGCTGCAGGAATTCAAGACATTCGCACTCAAAGGCAATGTGATGGATCTGGCGGTGGGCGTCATCATCGGCGCCGCCTTCGGCAAAATCGTCGATTCAGTCGTCAAGGATCTCATCATGCCAGTGGTCGGGGCCATATTCGGCGGTCTGGATTTTTCGAATCACTTCATCAGGCTTGCCGCGATTCCGCCAACCTTCAAGGGCAATCCGGAATCGTATGCCGACCTGACGAAGGCCGGCGTCGCGGTGCTCGGCTATGGCAGCTTCATCACCGCCTTGCTGAACTTTATCATCCTGGCCTTCATCATCTTCGTGATGGTCAAGCAGGTCAACCGCCTGCGAAAAGAGCCGCCGCCCGCGCCACCCGCGCCTACCCCAGAAGATATCCTGTTATTGCGCGAAATTCGCGACAGCCTGAAAAAATAAATCGCCATTGGGCTGGAACGGACAGCCCCGGTTCACACCGGATTGACGATGTCGACGAAACGGTGCTCGATTCCGAAGCGCTGGGCCAGATGCTCACCCAGCGCCATGACGCCCCAGCGCTCGGTAGCGTGATGCCCGGCGCCGATGTAGACGACCCCCGTCTCGCGCGCCAGGTGGGTGGTCTGTTCCGAGACTTCGCCACTGAGGTAGACATCGGCGCCGGCCGCCACGGCCGCCTCGAACATGTTCTGCGCCGCACCCGTGCACCACGCCACGCGCCGCACCGACCGGCCGGGCTCACCCAGCAGCAATGGCGCGCGCCCCAGCGCCGCACCGACCCGTTGAGCCAGCGTGCCGGCATCCGTGGACGTCTCGAGCGTACCCAGCCAGCCAAGTTGCTCTGGTCCGAAACGCTCCGTGGCGCTCAGGCCGAGCCGGGCACCGAGTTGCGCGTTATTGCCGAGCTCGGGATGCGCGTCGAGTGGCAGATGATAGGCAAACAGATTGATGTCATGGGTCAGCAGCAGGGCCAGACGCCGCCGCCTGTAGCCGACGATGCGAGGGTCCTCGCCCTTCCAGAAGTAGCCGTGGTGCACCAGCACGGCATCGGCCCGCCATCGTATCGCTTCCTCGAGCAAGGCCTGGCTGGCGGTGACGCCGGTGATCAACCGATTCACCTCGGGACGCCCTTCGACTTGCAGCCCGTTGGGGCAGTAATCTCGAAATTGCGCGGTTTGCAGGGCTTCGTTCAGATACAATTCCAGTTCAACTCGGTTCATCGTCCATATCCCTTACATGCTCAGACGCTTCTGGCTGTTATTTGCGCAAGCCGTGACGGTCCTGCTGGCACTGCTGTTCATCGTGGCGACGCTCAAACCGCAGTGGCTGCAGCGCCAAGGCTCGTTCGGACGTCAACTGGCCAGCCCGATCATCGCCTTGCAGGAAGTCGCTCCGAGCTTCAGCGACAAGCCCGCGCCCGGCTCGTATGCCGAGGCAGCCGAGCGCGCGACGCCAGCGGTGGTCAGCATTTTTTCGAGCAAGGATACCGGCCCGCGCCCCGACCCGCGCGCGAACGATCCGCTATTCCGCTATTTCTTCGGTGACGGCGGCGCGGTGCACCAGGAACCGGTATCGAGCCTGGGCTCGGGCGTCATCGTCAGTCCCGACGGATACATTCTAACCAACCATCACGTGGTCGCGGGCGCCAACGAGATCGAGGTGGCGCTCTCGGACGGTCGCAAAGCGGCCGCCAAGCTGGTGGGCAGCGATCCGGAAACCGACCTCGCGGTACTGAAGATCAATCTCGATCATTTGCCCGCCATCACGCTCGGCCGCATGGATCGCGTTCATGTCGGGGACGTCGTGTTGGCCATCGGCAACCCGTTCGGGGTCGGCCAGACGGTGACCATGGGCATCATCAGCGCGCTGGGGCGCAATCATCTCGACATCAGTGCATTCGAAAACTTCATCCAGACGGATGCCGCAATCAATCCCGGCAATTCGGGGGGTGCGCTGGTGGATACGCAGGGCAATCTGGTCGGCATCAATACAGCGATCTACTCGCGTAACGGCGGCAACATGGGGATCGGCTTTGCCATTCCAGTGTCGACCGCGCGCTCGGTGATGGAGAGCATCATCACGACCGGCGCTGTAACACGTGGCTGGATCGGCGTCGAGCCGCAGGATATTACTTCCGACATCGCCGAATCGTTCAATTTGCAGCAGGATACCGGGGTGATCGTCGCTGGCGTCGTGCAAGGCGGGCCGGCCGATCTCGGCGGCATCCAACCGGGCGACATCCTCACGCAGGTCAACAAGCAATCGATTACCGATACGTCGCAGCTGCTCAATGTCATCGCGCAACTCAAGCCCGGCAGCACGGCGGTGCTGCACGTGCTGCGCAAGCAAAAGCCGATGGATATCACGGTGTCGATCGGCAAGCGCCCGCCTCCGCCGCCGCAATCGGACGATGCCGGCGGCGATGGCGGCAGCACCGAGTAACGATCCGCCCGCGAGTCACCGCAGGCGCGGTACAAGCCGCGCACCGCGCCTGGCCGGGGGCGCGACACTCAGGACGCGGATTCCTCCGCCTCGTCGACCTCGTCGGCGTCCTCATCCGGCCGTCCCCTGGCCCACAGGCGGGCCGCGATGATGCCGAATTCGTAAAGCAGGCACAAGGGCACCGCAAGCATCATCATCGAGAGCATGTCGGGCGGCGTGACCACGGCGGCGACGATGAATGCCCCGACGACCGCATACGGGCGCATCTGCTTGAGCTTGGCGATGCTGACGAATCCCATGCGCACCAGCACCACCAACACCACCGGCACCTCGAACGTCACGCCGAACGCAAGGAACATGGTCAGCACGAAGCTGACGTAGTTATCGATGTCGGTGTTCATCTGCGCACCCAACGGGGCGTTGTAATGCGCCATGAAATGAAAGATGGTGGGAAACACCAGGAAGTACGCGAAGACCATCCCCAGCAGGAACAGCACATAGCTGCTGACCACCAGCGGCATGACCAATTTTTTTTCATGCTTGTAGAGACCCGGCGCAATGAACGCCCAGGCCTGATACAACACGAATGGCAGCGCGATGACGAAGGCGACCATCATCGTGACTTTCATCGGCACGAAAAACGAGCCGGTCACGTCGGTCACGATCATCTTGCCGCCGGCCGGCAGGTTGCGCGTCAGCGGACGGGACAACAGCCGGAAGATGTCGGGCGCCCAGTACACCAGCCCGAAGAAAATCACAATAACCGAAGCGCCTGCCCGAATGATCCGGTCACGCAATTCGATCAGATGCGAGATGAAGGTTTCGTTGCCCTCATCCGAAACTTGGTTGTCGTCGCTCACGCCCGACCTTAATGAGAGGTTATCGCGGCTCGCCGGTCCGGCGCCGCATTATTAGAAGAATCTGGCCGGCCGTCGCATGCGGGCCGGCGTGTGGCGCGCCACGCGCGCCGCCGCCGACTGCACCTGGGTCCGTTTGAGACTCGCCTTCTTGAACCACACCGGTGTCGCACTCTGACGCACGCGCCAGTTGCGACGCCTGGCCGTTGTTCGCAGCGAACTGCCGATACGCGACTCGATCATGCCGTCGGTCGTCTCGGCAGTCGCGCTATCCCCCGCTACCGCGCCTTGCCAGGCTTCGTTGAGCGCGGTTTCCTGTTCTTTTAGATTCTTGCGGATGGCCGCCTCGGTCTGACGGGCTGCGTCCTCGAATTCCGCGCGCATGGAACGCAGGCCATCGAGCTCGATTTCGCGGCTGACCTCGGCCTTGACGTCGTTGATGTAGCGTTGCGCCCGGCCGAACAGCGCGCCCGCGGTGCGCGCCACCTTGGGCAAACGCTCGGGACCGATGACGACCAGCGCCACGATACCGATCAGCATCATCTTGGAAAGATCGAAATCGAACATACCGCGCGCCTCAACCTTGCTTGTGGCTGCTGCTATCCTTGACTTCCACGTCGATCGCGTTGCCGTCGCGCAGTTCTTTCACGGCCGGCTTGTCGGTGGCCGATGTCGTCGAGGTCGTGCCATCGCCCTCCCTCATGCCTTCCTTGAAACCCTTGACCGCGCCGCCCAGGTCGCTGCCGATATTGCGCAACTTCTTGGTACCGAACACCATCATCACGATGACCAGCACGATCAGCCAATGCCAAATGCTTAACGAACCCATATCCTCTCTCCTTGCAGCCGCGCGGCGATGCCGCTCGGCAAACACGACGCCGCCCCGGTCGGATGGACGTCAACCCCTTCAAAAAAACCTGTGGTGTCCGGTATTCGACCGGTTGCCACGCCGTCACCCCATGCGCTTCCATGGCCGTGGACCGGCCAGCACATGCATATGTAAATGATAGACCTCCTGGCCGCCATCCGGCCCCGTATTAATTACCACACGGAACCCGCCCGCGCCATCGGCATAACCATGGCCCTGCTCGCGCGCCAGGTTGGGCGCCAACGCAAGCATTCTACCAAGCAACGCCTGATCCGCCGGATTTTCGAGCCGGCAATCGGCCAGCGTCTCGATATGCCGCTTGGGGATGACCAGCAAGTGCAGTTTCGCGGCCGGATTGATGTCGTGAATGACGATCAGCTGGTCGTCCTCGAACACCCGCTTGCCGGGAATCTGGCCAGCGGCGATCTTGCAGAAGATACAGTTTTCGTGACTCATACGCCCCCTTTCTCTCGGGTCACGCGGCGCGACGTTTTCCTGTCGGAGCCGCCATCATGCATACATACGCTTGCCATCGTGGAGATAGAGCCAGCCTTTGACGATACGGTAAAGCGTCCAGATGCCCAGCACCCAGAGCACGGCAAAGCCGACCAGCACCAGAGCCAGCGCCACGCCGATCGCACCCCATAGAACCGACCACCAGAACGTGCGGATTTGCCAGTCGAAATGAGACTCGTAAAGCGTGCCCGCGACGTCGTCGCGCTTGACATAATTGATGATGATGGCCACCAGCGCGGTGACCCCGCCGGTCAGCCAGAAGATGGCATACAACGCATACAGAATATGCGTGAGCTTGCGAAGCTTCTCTTCTTTTTCGGCGTCCAGCGGCGTTTGCATCGCAGGATAATCGGTCATCAGGTCTTCCCGACAAGTAGTGGTGAGATGCGCCGCAGGCGACTCAGTCGCCCGCCTGCTCGCGCGCGCGCACCTTGCGCAGGGCTTTTTCTTCGATGCCGGAGAGCCCTTCGCGACGCGCCAGTTCAGTCAATACGTCGTCGGGTGACAGGTCGTGGTGCGCCAGCATCACCATGCAATGAAACCAGAGGTCTGCCGTTTCGCCGACCAGTTTGGCACGCGTGTCGCCCTGGTTGCCGGCATGTTGGGCATCCTTGGCCGCCATCACGACTTCAGTGGCTTCCTCGCCGATCTTCTTGAGGATGCCGTCGTCACCCTTGTGAAACAGGCGAGCCACGTACGACTTCTCGGGATCGCCGCCCTTGCGGGATTCGATGACTGCCGCCAGGCGGCGTAGGGTATCGCTCATGGTGAGGCCTGATTACTTGTAGATGCAGTGCGGATCTTTGAGTACCGGCTCGACCGCGGTCCAGGTGCCATCGGCAGCGTTGCCCTCGAACTTCTGGAAGAAGCAGGCGTGCCGCCCCGTGTGGCAGGCGATGCCACCGCGCTGCTCGACCTTGAGCAGCACCACGTCTTCATCACAGTCCAGACGGATTTCATGGACCGTCTGCACGTGACCGGACTCCTCGCCCTTGTGCCACAGCCGATTGCGCGAGCGTGACCAGTAGACCGCCTCACCCGTCTCGACCGTGCGTGCCAGCGCCTCGCGATTCATCCACGCGACCATCAGCACATCGTTGCTGCCGACCTCCTGGGCGATCGCAGGCACCAGCCCGCGCTCGTCCCAATTCACCTTGTCCAGCCAATTCGCAGACATGATCGTGTCCTGTTGTTCCGGTTCGTTGGCGCCCGGCGGTTCACCGGCGCCAGCGGGTTGTGCCCGCGCTACAGCCTCACGGCGATGCCGTGGTCGGCCATGTAGCGCTTGGCCTGACCCACCGTGAATTCGCCATAATGGAAAATGCTGGCGGCCAGCACCGCGTCGGCGTGCCCCTGGGTGATGCCATCGGCCAGATCGCCCAGGCTGCCGACCCCGCCGGAGGCAATCACCGGAATGCCGACGGCGTCAGACACCGCACGCGTGAGCGCGAGATCGAAGCCGTTCTTCGTACCATCGCGGTCCATGCTGGTGAGCAGGATTTCGCCGGCCCCGAGCGATTCGACGCGCTTGGCCCACTCGATCACGTCGAGCCCGGTGCCCTTGCGCCCGCCGTGCGTGAAAACCTCCCAGCGGGGCGGCTCGCCAGCCTCGGCGCCGGCGCTGCGCTTGGCGTCGATCGCCACGACGATGCATTGGGAGCCGTATTTGCCGGCGGCGTCGCCTACCAGCTGCGGATCGGCCACGGCCGAGGAGTTCATGCTGACCTTGTCGGCGCCGGCGTTGAGCAGGCGCCGCACATCCGCCACGGCACGCACGCCGCCGCCGACGGTCAGCGGAATGAATACCTGTGCGGCAACGGCTTCGATGATCGGCAAAATCAGGTCGCGGCCGTCGGAGGTCGCCGTGATGTCGAGAAAGGTCAGTTCGTCGGCGCCCTGGTCGCCATAGCGGCGCGCGATTTCGACCGGATCGCCGGCGTCGCGCAATTCGACGAAATTGACCCCTTTGACGACTCGTCCCGCCGTCACGTCGAGGCAGGGAATAATGCGTTTGGGTAGTGCCATAGATGTGCGCGCGGCCACCGGCCGGCTACGCCGCTCCTTCGCTCAATTGGTCCGCGCGGTCTTGCGCGCTGGCGAAATTCAGTTCGCCGGAATAGATCGCGCGGCCGCAAATCACGCCGTCCACGCCTTCGCTCTCGACCGCGCAAAGCGCGTTGATATCGTCGAGCTTGGACAAACCGCCACTGGCGATCACCGACACCGTGACGGCTTGCGCCAGGCGCACCGTCGCGTCGATATTGATCCCCTGCAGCATGCCGTCACGGCCGATGTCGGTATAGACGATCGCCTCGACGCCGTAATCCTCGAACTTGCGCGCCAGATCGACGACCTCGTGGCCGGTCAGCTTGCTCCATCCGTCGGTGGCAACCTTGCCGTCCTTGGCGTCGAGTCCGACGATGATATGGCCACCGAAGGCTGCGCAGGCGTCCTTGAGGAAACCCGGATTCTTGACCGCCGCGGTGCCGATGATGACGTAGGACAGACCGCCGTCGAGATAACGCTCGATCGTGTTCAGATCGCGAATCCCGCCGCCCAGCTGCACCGGCACCTCCTCGCCGACCTCGGCGATGATCGAGCGGATGGCCGCCTCATTGCGAGGCTTGCCGGCAAAGGCGCCGTTCAGGTCGACAAGATGCAGCCGGCGAGCTCCTTGCTCCACCCAATGGCGGGCCATGGCGGCGGGGTCCTCGGAAAACACGGTGGCTTGATCCATATCGCCTTGCTTGAGGCGAACACATTGACCGTCTTTCAGGTCGATGGCCGGGATGAGCAGCATAGATAATCGTGATGCTTACAAGTAAAAGAAAGGAATCAGGCCGGCTGCGATACTGGCCAGGCTTGGCGACGGCGTGTCGGGTTCATATTAGTACAACATGCGACGCGATGCGTATCCTGCGCCGGCGCTCGGGTCGCGGTGACCGTGCCAAGCTCCGTCGCAAGGAGATTTCAGGGGTTCCAGTGAACAAAATTGCGATATAAGGTCAGGCCCGCCTCTGCGCTTTTTTCAGGGTGAAACTGCGTCGCGAAAATATTAGCGTTTGCCACCGCGCACGTAAAGCGCACGCCGTACTCGGTTTCGCCGACGATATCGGCCTCGTTGGCCGGCTGCACATAGTAGCTGTGCACGAAATAGAAATAGCTGTTGTCGGCAATGCCCTGCCACAGGGCATGCGGGCGGCGCTGATGCACGCGATTCCAGCCCATTTGCGGCACCTTGAAACGGGAGCCATCGTCCTGCAGACGGCCTTCCAGCCTGAAGCGCACCACCTTGCCGGGCAGCAGACCCAGGCCCGGCGTATCGCCTTCCTCGCTCACGTCGAACAACATCTGTTCGCCGACGCACACGCCCAGCAACGGGCTGCCGCGCCGGGCAACTTCGAGCACCGCATCGCGCAGACCCGATTCGCGCAGGCAACGCATGCAGTCGGGCATTGCCCCCTGACCCGGCAAAACGATGCGATCGGCCGCCAGGATCTGGCCGGCATCGGCGCTGACGTGGACGTCGGCTTGCGGCGCGGCGGCACGCAGGGCTTGGTAGACCGAGCGGATATTGCCCATCCCATAGTCGACAATCGCAATCTTGTTCGTCATCTCAAACCTGGCAACAGTATTTTCAAACCATCCACGATAAATTCCACCGCCAATGCGGACAGAATCAAACCCATCAGTCGGGTGCCGACATTGATGCCGGTGCGGCCGATCCAGCCTTCGATCGGCTCGGCCATGCGCAAGGCCAGCCAGGTGACGAACCCGAGCAGCGCCCCGACCGCCAACAGAAACAACAGGTCATACCAATGCTGGGACCGTCCGGCGTAGACGATTACCGTGCTGATCGTTCCCGGCCCCGTCAACAGCGGGATCGCCAACGGCACGACCGCCACGCTCTGGCGCGCGCCGGCTTCGTCGCGCTCCTCTTCCGTGGAGCGCGTGTTGCCGACCTGCGCATTCAGCATATTGACGGCCATCAGCAGCATGATGACGCCGCCGCCGACTTCCAGCGACGCCACCGAGATTCCGAAGAAATGGATGATCCGCTCGCCGAACAGCGCCGAGCAGGCAACCACCAGGGCCACGGAAATCGCCGTGGTCCGAAGTGTGGCTTGCTTCTCGGCGGGCGTTTGCTGCTCGGTCAAGCTGATGAACAGCGGAATAGCGCCTATCGGGTTGATCAACGCCAACAGCGAAATGAACGATTTGAGAACATCCAGCGTATGGGTGTTCGTCATGACGTCAGCACCCGAGCGGCCGCGCCGGCGATTTCATAGACTGCCCTTGGTCGACGGAATCGCTCCAGCGGCGCGCGGATCGATTTCAAGCGCCATGCGCAACGCGCGGCCAAACGCCTTGAACACCGTTTCGCACTGGTGGTGGGCATTGATGCCGCGCAGATTATCGACGTGCAGCGTAACGCCCGCGTGGTTGACGAAGCCGCGGAAGAACTCGATGGTCAGGTCGACATCGAAACTGCCGACCCGCGCGCGCGTAAACGGCACATGGAACTCGAGCCCCGGGCGCCCCGAGAAATCGACGACAACGCGCGACAACGCTTCGTCGAGCGGCACGTAGCTGTGTCCGTAGCGCACGATGCCTTTCTTGTCGCCAACCGCCTTGGCTACCGCCTGGCCGAGCGTGATACCGACGTCTTCGACGGTATGGTGGTCGTCGATGTGAAGATCTCCATTGGCCTCGACATCCAGATCGATGAGCCCGTGCCGGGCGATCTGGTCCAACATGTGATCGAGAAACGGCACGCCGGTGGCCAGCCGACGCTCACCGGTGCCGTCGAGATTGACCTGGACGCGTATTTGCGTTTCGCTGGTGTTGCGAACGACTTCCGCGATGCGCATGATGTTGTTGGGTCCGTTCAGAGAAATGGAAATTGCCGCCTGTTACGGTCGCCCACTCACAGCGAGGCCTTGAGCGCCGCCAGCATCACGGCATTTTCTTCAGGCGAGCTGACGGTCAGACGCAGGCATTGGGACAGCAATGTGTGCATTTTACCCACGTTTTTGATCAAAACCCCGCGAGCGAGCATCCCGTCGAAGGTTTTTGCGGCGTCCGGCACCCGGATCAGCAGGAAATTGGCATCGCTCGGATAGACGGTCACGCCCGGCATCGCATCGAGCGCCTCGCTCAGGTGCTGCCGTTCGGCCCGTAGGCCGGCAGCCTGCGCGTCCAGCACGTCGACGTGGTCGAGCATGAAATCGGCCGCCGCCTGCGTCAGCACGTTGACGTTGTATGGCGGCCGCACTTTGTCGAATTGCGCCAGCCACGCCGGCGAGCCGGCCAGATAACCGAGCCGGATGCCCGCCAGACCGAGTTTGGACACGGTGCGCATCACCAGCAAGTTGGCGAAATCGGGCAGGCGTGCCATCCAGCTGCGTTGCGCGAATGGCTGATAAGCCTCGTCGACGACCACCAGGCTGTGGGCCGCGGCCCCGATGATAGCCTGCATCGCCTGCTCGTCGAACAGGTTACCGGTCGGATTGTTCGGGTAGGCCAGATAAATCACGGCCGGCCGGTGGCGCTCGATCGCCGTGAGCATGGCGGGCAGGTCGAGCGTGAAGTCTTCCCGCAACGGCACGCCGACGAATTCGAGGCCGTTCAGGCGAGCCGACATCTCGTACATCACAAACCCTGGCACCGGCGCCAGCACGCAGGCGCCCGGCCGCGCGCAGGCCAGCGCAATCATGCTGATGATTTCATCGGAGCCGTTGCCCAGCAGGATCTCATGGCCGGCGGGTACCCGCATGACGTGCTTGAGCTTGTCGAGCAGCGCCTGCGGCCGCGGCGCCGGATAGCGGTTCAGCGCTACCTCGCTCAGGCGCCGGCCGAGCGCGGCGCGCAAATCGTCTGGCAGGAGGTAGGGATTTTCCATCGCGTCGAGCTTGAGCAGGCCGGTCGCATCGGGCACCGGGTAGCTGTGCATCGACAGCACGTCAGGGCGAATCAGTTGCTGCACGAGCGAAGCGGACATGGCCTGTTCTCGACGGTTCAGGAAGAGCGCAATCGATATTCGGCGCTGCGGGCATGCGCCTGCAAGCCTTCGCCATAAGCCAATTCGGCGGCGATCTCGCCCAGCATCTGGGCGCCGTCCTCGCTGACCTGGATCAGGCTCGAGCGCTTGAGGAAGTCATATACGCCCAGCGGCGACGAAAAGCGTGCGGTACGCGAGGTCGGCAACACGTGATTTGGCCCGGCGCAATAGTCGCCCAGGCTCTCGCTGGCGAACTGCCCCAGGAAAATCGCACCCGCATGGCGAATCCTGTCGGCCCACGGCTGGGGATTCAACGCGGAAATCTCGAGGTGTTCGGGGGCAATCTGGTTGGCGATATCGCACGCCTCTTCCATGTCGCG
>JAGXBI010000431.1 GCA_018971155.1 Burkholderiales bacterium | reverse complement strand
GTGTACATTTCGGCGTTCTTTCTCCCCAGTTTCGCCGTGCGCACGCTGCATATCAGCCCGACAGCGGGCGTCGTCTCGGGGGTGGTCACGGCGCTTATACTGTTCGTGTCGGCACCTGTGGCAGGGCGGCTGGCCGATGGTTTCAGTCGCAAGCGCGTGCTGGTCGTCTCGCGCGATATTATGCTGCTGGGCGTTTATCCGGCCTTTGCGCTGCTCGCGGCGCATCCGACGCTGACGACCCTGTGCGTGGTCTCCGGCGTGCTCGCGGTGTTCGTCTCGGCGCAAATCGTGCCTGTGCTCGTGATGATCCCGGAGCAGTTTCCGAAGCATGTGCGGGCCACCGGCATCGCGCTCAGCTATGTCGTCAGCGCATCGTTTTTCGGCGGCTTCTCGCCGCTTGTCGCCAGCTGGCTGGTGGCGCGCACCGGTAACCCGCTCTCGCCGGCCTGGTATGTGGCCGCTGCCTGCGCGGTCTCGCTGTTGCCGTTGATCTGGCTCAAGGACCGCACCGGGCAGTCAATTGCCTGACAAGGAGCATGATGAATCACAATGACCAACTCGTGGCCCTCTCGGCCGTTGAACTGCGCCGGCTGATCGGTAACAGGCAGATTTCGCCGGTCGAACTGCTGGAGGCCTGCATCGAGCGCATCGAAGCCGTCAATCCGGCCATCAATGCGATTACCGCGACCTGTTACCCGCAGGCACGCGAGGCTGCCCGCGCCGCCGAGCGGGCGGTCCTGGCGGGTGAGCCGCTGGGCCTGCTGCACGGGCTGCCGCTGGGCGTCAAGGATCTGGAGGACACGGCCGGCTTGTTGACCACCTATGGCTCGCCATCGGCGCGCGGGCATGTGCCGCAACGCGACGTGGTGCTGGTCGAGCGCCTGCGCGCGGCCGGCGCCGTGCTGGTGGCCAAGACCAATGTGCCTGAGCTGGGCGCGGGTGCCAACACGCGCAACCCGGTGTGGGGCGCGACCGGCAATCCGTTCGACCCGGAGTTGAACGCCGGCGGATCGTCGGGCGGCTCGGCCGCCGCGCTGGCCTGCGACATGCTGCCGGTGTGCACGGGGTCGGACACCGGCGGATCGTTGCGTATCCCGGCCTCGAAATGCGGCGTGGTGGGCTTTCGCCCGTCGCCCGGGCTGGTGCCGAACTCGCGCCGGCTGCTCGGCTGGACGCCGATCTCGGTGGTTGGGCCGATGGGCCGCACGGTAGCCGATACGAGCCTGCAACTGGCCGCCACCGCAGGCATCTCGGCCGGCGATCCGCTGAGCTATGAGATCGATCCGCAGCATTTCATGCCGCCGGCGCCGGTCGACCTGGGCAGCCTGCGCGTCGGCTGGACGGTGGACTTCGACAACTGCGATGTCGACGAGCGCATCGGCGCAGTGTTTCGCGAGCGCATGGCGGCGATCAAGCCGTTGTTTCGCGCATGCGACGAAGTGCGCTTCGAACTCGGCGACGTGCATCGCTGCTTCGACGTGCTGCGTGCGGAGAGTTTCGTCGCGGGGCTGCGCGATGCATATGCGCGCGACCCTGGCGCGCTCGGGCCGAATACACGGGCCAATTATGAGATGGGCGCGGCGATGACGCTGGCCGACAGCGCCTGGGCGCAAGCCGAACAAACCAGGATCTTCCAGCGTTTTCAGTCGGCGTATGCCGACTATGACGTAATCATTTCACCGACCACGCCGGTCTCGCCGTTTCCGTGGCGCGAATTGTATGCGGCGCAGATCAACGGGCGCGCCCAGGAAAACTACTATCGCTGGCTGGCGCTGACCTATATCGTCACGCTGACGACCCACCCGGCCATCACCATTCCGTGCGGGATCGATCACGCGGGCATGCCGTTCAGCCTGCAGGTCGTTGGCCGGTTCCGCGGCGATCGCAAGACGCTGGGCGTTGCCCACGCGATGGAGCAGGTCTTCGAGGCATCGGCGGCGCTGCGTCGCCCCCGACCCGACCTGACCAAACTCACGCAGCCTCACCCGGCGCTCAAATCGATCGTCACGGCGCCGCCGATCTTCGACGCCGGCGTGACCGACCCGGGCCTGGGCAAGGCGGCACTCTAAACACCTTCATCGAGGGATCTCGTGACAAGCGAAATCATCCGTCTTCAAACCAACGCGCGCATGAGCCAGGTGGTCATTGCCAACGGCTTCGTGCATCTGGCGGGGCAGGTGCCCGATGTCGCCGGCCGCTCGGTTACCGAGCAAACCAGCGAGGTGCTCGCACGCATCGACGCCTTGCTGGCTTTGGCCGGCGTCGACAAAACGCGGCTCGTCAGCGCCAACATCTGGTTGTCGGATTCCAAACATTTCGCGGACTTCAACGCGGTCTGGG
>JAGXBI010000074.1 GCA_018971155.1 Burkholderiales bacterium | reverse complement strand
GTCAGCTTCCAGTCGAACAATCCCTGACGGGTCATGGTGAACAGCACCGGCTTGTCGGGCTGGCCACGGCGATAGACGCGAATCACGAAATGGTTGAAATCCTCGTAATCGGCTGTCAGATTCGCGCGCTGGTTGTCGCTCCCGGCCGCCTCGGGCGGCGCCGGAGCGGGGGTTGGCGCGGCCGGTTGCGCGGACGTGCCTGGCGAAGCGGAAGCCGCCGGCGGCGGCACCGTCGCTGGCGGGCTGCCGGGCGATTCCAGCGGCGACACGGTCTCGCCGCGCATGAGCGCTGCGATGCTTTGCGGCGTCAACAAAGCCTCGACCATGCGATCGGAGACCCAACCGCCCAGCGCCAGGGCAAAGCCCTCGAGCGGGTTCTGCGAGCGGCGATCCATCTGCTGGCGCATCGAGTCGCGCAATGAGGTTTTCAGGCTCTCCTGCACCTGCGGGAAATCGACATAAGCGGACAATGTCGTCGCATCGTGCCGGTCTGCGGCGCGCTTGATACGCTCGAGCGCCCAATATGGGGATATGGCCACGGCGGCAATTGCCAGGATCACCGCGAGAACGGCGCCTGTCCAGATTTTCTTGCGCATGAAGACGTCACCAGAAAAGAAGATCGTTGACGCCGATCTTAACCCACGCCGCCCGGCCCGATCGTCCGGCCGCGATCGATTTACACAGTATTACAAAGTTTTACAGCACCGCGCGCGCCGCTCTCCTAGTCTGGAGACAAAGAGTAAAGAATGATGAACCCGTATTTGCCGCTTCCTGGACCATTGCATGAGCCACGCCATATCGATGCATGTTATCGCGTTCGCGGCACTGCTGTGCGGTCTCGGGTCGGCGCCGATCAGCGTACTGGTCAGCCCCGATTCACAGGCCGCCGCAGGCAGCCGACATACGCCGGCACGCTACCTCGACCGGACCGCGTTTCTGGCCCGCGGCCCGGCACCGGCCCGCGCCGGCGCGCCACCCGAGTTCAGGCCGCACGGCGACTTGCGAGCCGATATCTATCGTCACTTGCAGGACCACGAGCATGCCGCGCCGTCAAACCAGGCACCGCGAAAAAGCCCGCCATCGCGCGCCGGCGGCCGCAGGACGGCCCCTAGGTGAGCCCGGTATCGACCACTCGCCGGGGCGCTTCGAGATATTCGCTGGACTGCATTTCCGTCAAGCGCGAGACGGTTCGGGTGAATTCGTTGGCCAGCGTGCCCTCGGGGTAGAGTTGCTCGGCGGGCACGGCCGCCGAAATCAGCAGCTTGACCTTGTGGTCGTAGAACACGTCGACCAGCCACGTAAAGCGCCGCGCCTCGGACGCCATGCGCGGCGTCATTTGCGGCACCCCAGACAGAATCACGGTATGGAAGCGGTTGGCGAGTTCCAGATAATCGTTCTGCGAACGCGGCCCGCCGCAAAGGGTCTGGAAATCGAACCAGACGACGCCGCCCGCGCGGCGCAGCGCGCGCAGCTCGCGCTGCTCGATATGCAACAGAGGACTCTCGTCGGGCACTTCGGCCAAATGCGTGAAGGCCGCGCGTAGCGCCTTGTCGGCTGCCGCACCCAGCGGCGTGTGATAGACCTGGACCTGCGATAGCGTGCGTTGCCGGTAGTCGACGCCGGCATCCACGTTCAGAACATCGAGTTGCTCGTTGAGCAGCTCGATGGCCGGCAGCAGCCGGTCGCGATGCAGCCCGTCAGGGTACAGCGTGTCGGGACGATAGTTGGACGTCATGACGAACTGCACGCCGTTTTTGAACAACTGGTCGAGCAGGCGATACAGGATCATCGCATCGGCCACGTCCGAGACATGGAATTCGTCGAAACAGATCAGCCGGAAACGCTTGGCGATGCGGCGCGCCAGCTCGTCGAGCGGATCGGCCTGTCCCTTGAGAATCAGCAGCTCGTGATGCACTTCCCGCATGAACTCGTGGAAATGCAGCCGCGTTTTGCGCTGCACCGGCACCACGGCATAGAAACTGTCCATCAGAAAGCTCTTGCCGCGCCCTACCCCGCCCCACATATAGACGCCTCTGGGCAATTCGGGGCGGATGATCAGTTTTCGCAGCGCGCTGGAGCGGCGCGCCTTGTAGGCCGACCATTCATCGTAGCAACGCTGCAGCCGATCGACCGCGCGCTGCTGCGCGGCATCGGAGCGGTAACCGCGCGCGGCCAATTCATGCCGATAGTATTCCTGAACGTTCATGCCAGCGCTGGAGGGAGTAAAAATCAGGAAGGCGAAGCGGGTTGCCTCGCTTCGCCTTCCCGGCAGTGATGCGTCAGTTCGGAACCGTCACATGTTCAGCGCGCGCTTTTCGACCGCCAGCGCCGCTTCGCGCATGACTTCGGACAGCGACGGGTGCGGATGGCAGACGCGCCCGATATCTTCCGACGACGCCTTGAACTCCATCGCGGCGACCGCTTCGGCAATCAGATCCGACGCATTCAGACCGATCACGTGCACGCCAAGAATCTCGTCGGTGCTGGCATCCGCCAGCATCTTGACGAAGCCCTCCGGCGCGCCCATGCCGAGCGCGCGGCCGTTGGCCATGAACGGGAACTGCCCGGTCTTGTAGGCGCGGCCTTCCTGCTTGAGCTGCTGCTCGGTCTTGCCGACCCAGGCGATCTCGGGCGACGTGTAGATGACCCACGGAATGCAGTTGTAATCGATGTGCGGTTTCTGCCCGGCAATCAGTTCGGCCACCATCACGCCCTCGTCCTCGGCCTTGTGCGCGAGCATCGGCCCGCGCACCACGTCGCCAATCGCGTACACGTTGGGCAACTTGGTGCGGCAGTGTTCGTCGACGTCGATAAAGCCGCGCTCGTTCACACCCAGGCCAATCGCCCCCAGACCGAGATCGTCGGTGTTCGGCACGCGACCGATCGAGACGATCAGGCGGTCGACTTCGAGGGTTTGCTCCTTGCCTTCCTTGTCCGCGTAGGCGAGGCTCACGCCCTTCTTGCTGGTCTTGGCCTCGCCGATCTTCACGCCGAGCTGGATGTTCAGGCCTTGTTTGCCGAACAGCTTGGCCGCTTCCTTGGCAACCGTTTCGTCGACCGCGCCGAGGAACGCCGGCAGCGCCTCGAGCACCGTCACGTCGGCACCCAGGCGACGCCATACCGAGCCGAGTTCGAGACCGATCACGCCGGCGCCAATCACGCCGAGCTTCTTCGGCACGCTCGGAAAATTCAATGCGCCTTCGTTGTCGCATACGAGATCGTTGTCGACCTTGATATTCGGCAGATGACGCGCCTTGGAACCGGTGGCGATGATCACATGCTTGCCGGTGACGGTCTCGCTGCCCGCATCACCGGTGACTTCGAGCTGATAGCCGCCGTCGGTCTTGGCGACGAATTTGCCGCTGCCCTTGAGCCAGCTGATCTTGTTCTTGCGGAACAGGAATTCGATCCCCTTGGTCATCTTGGTGACGATGCCGTCCTTGCGGGCGAGCATCTTCGCCACGTCGATCTTCGCGCCCTGCACGCTGATGCCGTGCTGATCGGCGTGATGCTGGATCTTCTCGAATTCCTCGGAGGACGCCAGCAGCGCCTTGGAGGGAATGCAGCCGACGTTCAGGCACGTGCCGCCCAAGGCCAATTCCCCTTTCGGGTTCTTCCATTTTTCGATGCAGCCGACCGAGAACCCCAGTTGCGCTGCGCGAATCGCGGCGATGTACCCGCCAGGGCCGGCACCGACGACGACGACGTCAAATTCTTTAGCCATTTGTCCAATAACACTCGCAGATTGAAACGCGTGAGACAGAGCGGACCCGGGCGCACCGCAACTGCCGCGCGTGCCCGGGCCTGCCGCGAATTACAGGTCGAGCAGCAGGCGCGCCGGATCTTCCAGCGCTTCTTTCATCGCCACCAGGCCGAGCACCGCTTCGCGGCCGTCGATGATGCGGTGGTCGTAGCTCATCGCCAGGTAGTTCATCGGCCGGATCACGATTTGGCCGTTTTCCACCACCGCCCGCTCCTTGGTCGCGTGCACGCCGAGAATGGCCGACTGCGGCGGGTTGATGATCGGGGTCGAGAGCATCGAGCCGAACACGCCGCCGTTGGAAATGGAGAACGTGCCGCCGGTCAGCTCTTCGATCGAAAGCTTGCCGTCCTTGGCCTTGCTGCCGAACTCGGCGATTTTCTTTTCGATGTCAGCCAGGCTGAGCTGGTCGGCGTTGCGCAGGATCGGCACCACCAGGCCACGCGGCGATCCGACGGCAATACCGATGTCGAAATAACCGTGATAAATGATGTCGGTACCGTCGACCGAGGCGTTGATGGCCGGATATTTCTTCAGCGCATGCACGGCCGCCTTGACGAAGAACGACATGAAGCCCAGCTTGACGCCGTGTTCCTTCTCGAATCGGTCCTTGTATTTGTTGCGCAGCTCCATGACCGGCAACATATTGACTTCGTTGAAGGTCGTCAGGATCGCGTTGGTCTGTTGCGATTGCAGCAGGCGCTCGGCAACCCGGGCGCGCAGGCGCGACATCGGCACGCGCTGTTCCGGGCGGCCCTCGAGCATCGCATCGCCGCTCAGATTGGCAGCGACCTGCGGCAACGCCGGACGCGCGGCGGGCGCGGCAGCGGCGGCAGCCGGCTTGGCGGCGGCCGCCGGCTTCGCGCCGCCGGCCACGGCGCCCAGTACGTCGCCCTTGGTGATGCGGCCGTCGCGGCCGGATCCCGCCACCTGGGCAGCGGACAGGTTGTTTTCCGCCATCAGCTTGGCTGCGGCGGGCATCGCCACGCCGCTGGCGGCGCCGCCCGTAGCGGCGGCCGGCTGCGCGGCCGGGGCTGCCGCGGGCGCGACTTCAGCCGGCTTGGCGGCGGCCGGAGCCACGGCCTGCGCCTTGCCTTCGCTGTCGATCCTGGCGATCACCTGATCGCTGGTCACCGTCGCGCCGTCGGCCTCGACGATTTCGGCGAGCACGCCGGCCGACGGTGCCGGCACTTCCAGCACCACTTTGTCGGTTTCGATTTCGATCAGGATTTCATCGATGGCCACGGCTTCGCCGGGCTTCTTCTTCCACTGCATGAGGGTAGCTTCAGCGACCGATTCGGACAGCTGGGGGACTTTGACTTCTACGATTGACATTATGTGTTCCTGAATACTTTACGAGTTCGATTAGTGGATAGCGAAGCGGCCGGTTTGACCCGACCGCTTCATTACGTCGTCACTGCACCAGCGTGGCGCCCTTGAGGCGGCCAAAAGCCGTTTCGAGCAAAGCTTTCTGCTGTTCGTAGTGTTTCGCGTAATATCCCACCGCCGGCGACGCCGAAGCCGGCCGGCCGGCATAGGCCAACTTCATGCCTTCTTTCATGCCTTCCATCAAGTGGTGCTCGATGTAGAACCAGGGACCCTGGTTTTGCGGCTCGTCCTGGCACCACACCACTTCGGTGAGATTCTCGTATTTCTTCAACTCGTTCTCGAAGGCCTTGTGTGCGAACGGATACAGCTGTTCGATGCGAATGATCGCAACGTCCTTCGATTTGACTTCGCGGCGGTGCGCGATCAGGTCGTAGTACACGCGGCCCGAGCAGGCGATCACGCGCTTGACCTTCTTGGCATCGACGCTGGCGTCGGTCTCGCCGATGATCGGCTGGAACGAGCCGGTGGCCAGTTCCGACAGATCGCTCACGGCTTCCTTGTGGCGCAGCAGCGATTTCGGCGTGAAGACGATCAGCGGCTTGCGGAACAGGCGGATCATCTGGCGTCGCAGCAGATGGAAGATCTGCGCCGGCGTGGTCGGCTGGCACACCTGCATATTGGTTTCCGCGCACAGTTGCAGATAACGCTCGATGCGGGCCGACGAGTGCTCCGGCCCCTGCCCTTCGTAGCCGTGCGGCAACAGCATGGTCAGGCCCGACACGCGGCCCCATTTCACTTCGCCGCTGGAGATGAACTGGTCGATCACCACTTGCGCGCCGTTGGCGAAGTCGCCGAACTGCGCTTCCCAGATCACCATGGTGTTAGGCTCGGCCGTCGAGTAGCCGTATTCAAAGCCCAGCACGGCCTCTTCGGACAGCACCGAATCGATGACGGTGAACTGCGCCTGGTTCTCGGAGATGTTTTGCAGCGGGATGTACGTGCCGTCGTTCCAGCGCTCGCGGTTCTGGTCGTGCAGCACCGCGTGACGGTGCGTGAACGTGCCGCGGCCGCTGTCCTGGCCGGTCAGGCGCACGCCATAGCCGGATGACACCAGCGAAGCGTACGCGAGATGCTCGCCCATGCCCCAGTCGAGCGCATGCTCGCCTCGGCCCATTGCACGGCGATCGTTGACGACCTTCTCGACCAGCGGATGCAGCTTGAAGTTTTCCGGAACCGTGGTGATGCGCTCGGCCAGGCGCTTGAGTTCGGCCAGCGGCACCGCGGTGTCGGCGGCGTCGGTCCACTTGCGGTTCAGGAACGGCACCCAGTCGACCGCGTATTTGCTCTTGTAGTTGGAGAGCACCGGGTCGACCGTGTGATGGCCCTCGTCCATCGCCTTGCGGTATTGCTTGATGTACGCATCACCCTCTTCGGCCGTGATGACGCCCTGCGTGACCAGCTTTTCCGCGTACAGCGCGCGCGTGCCGGGATGCTGGGCGATTTTCTTGTACATCAGCGGCTGCGTGACCGCCGGCGTGTCCTGCTCGTTGTGGCCAAGCTTGCGGAAGCACACCACGTCGACCACGACGTCTTTCTTGAATTCCTGGCGGAAATCCAGGGCCAGCTGCATCGCCAGCACCACGGCTTCCGGATCGTCGCCGTTGACGTGCAACACCGGCGCCTCGATCATCTTGACCACGTCGGAGCAATAGATGGTCGAGCGCGAATCGCGCGGATCGGAAGTCGTGAAACCGATCTGGTTGTTGATGATGATGTGAACCGTGCCGTGCGTGCCGTAGCCGCGCGTTTGCGCCAGGTTCAGCGTTTCCATCACCACGCCCTGCCCGGCGAAGGCGGCGTCGCCATGCACCTGCACCGGCAGCACTTGCGAGCCTTCGAGGTCGCCGCGTCGCTCCATGCGCGCCTTGGCTGATCCTTCGACCACCGGATTGACGATTTCCAGGTGCGACGGGTTGAACGCCAGCGACAGGTGAACCGGGCCGCCGGCGGTGGAGACGTCGCTCGAGAAGCCCTTGTGGTATTTCACGTCGCCAGCCGGCAGGTCGTCGACGTGCTTGCCCTCGAACTCGGCGAACAGATCCGCGGGCATCTTGCCCAGCGTGTTGACCAGCACGTTCAGGCGGCCGCGGTGGGCCATGCCGATCACCATTTCCTGCACGCCGCGCTCGCCGCCGCGGCGAACCAGTTCATCCATCGCCGCGATGAAGCTCTCGCCGCCTTCGAGCGAGAAACGCTTCTGGCCAACGAACTTGGTGTGCAGGTAACGCTCGAGCCCTTCGGCAGCGGTCAGGCGCTCGAGAATGTGTTTTTTCTTTTCGGCCGAGAAGTTCGGCGTGGCGCGGATCGACTCCAGGCGCTCCTGCCACCAGCGCTTCTGGGTCGGATCGCTGATGTACATGTACTCGGCGCCGAGTGTGCCGCAGTAGGTGTCGCGCAATGCCTTGAGAATGTCGCGCAGGCTGGCCTGCTCGAATCCGAAATAGGTGTTGGAGGCGGAGTACACCTCTTCCATGTCGGCTTCGGTCAAATCGTAGAAGGCGGGCTCGAGTTCAGGCAGGTGCGGACGCTCCTGGCGCTTGAGCGGATCGAGATTGGCCCAGCGCGCGCCGAGGAATCGATAGGCGGCGATCAGCGACTGCACGTGCACCTGCTTGCGGGCCACGGCCATGTCGGTCGCGCCCACGCGCGGCAGAAAGGCATTGGCCTTGGCACGTTGCGCAAACGATTCGACGATCGGCGCGTGCGCCACATCGTTGGCGTTGGAACCGTCGACAGCGGGGACGTTTTGCAGCGCGTCGAAATACTCGCGCCAGTGATCCGGCACGGCTGCCGGGTTATCGAGGTACGACTCGTACAGCTCTTCTACGTACGGCGCGTTGCCGCCGAACAAGTACGAGTTCGCCTTGAACTGCTCCATCAAACTCATTTTGCGCTCACCTTTTTCTCGAGTTTCTCAAGAAATAGCGGGTTTAGAAACCTTCCGCGTCACGGCCTGACCGGGTAGCGGATTGCGGAATCAAGTGGTGCTTGGAAGGACCTTGGAATTCACGGCGGAGAGGATAGCACGATTCGAGAGTAGAGAATGATCTGATTATTTACCCCTGCCTCCGTCCCGTTTTCCGACAGAAACGCTCCTCCCTACCCGCTGCGGCAGGCCAGGGTTTCGCCCGCTCGCTCGCACGGAAATCCCGCAGCCATGGGACCGCTCGGGTAATTACCGATCCCCGGAAGGTCGATATGAAATTCAGATATAAAAATATTTATTTTTATTATTTTAATTTCTAACCCAACCCGATTATCGTGTCCGCTATCCCCTGCCAGCCCTCGCTGTCAGGCGCTTGCCCCCGGAGCACGCCCAAAAATGCAAGAGATCACGCCTTTATCGCCGCAGCAGGCCACTCTGCTGAATCAACTGGTGGACGGCCTCACCGTAGAACAACTGGCCTGGGTCAAAGGCTTTTTGGCCGGTATCAGCCGGTCGGTCCGCCAGAGCGGCGCCCAGCCGGCAGCCGGGGCCGCGCCCGCCAGCGCGCCCGGCGTGACGATCCTGTATGGATCTCAAACCGGCCATGCCCAGGAGGTCGCCGAACTCGCAAAGCAGAAGGTGCAGGCGGCCGGCTTCAAGGCGGATCTGTTCGCCATGGGCGACTACAAGCAGACGCGTCTGAAAAACGACAGGCTGTTGCTGTTGGCGGTGAGCACGCAGGGCGAAGGCGACGCGCCGGACGATGCACGCGATTTCTACGAATTCCTGCATGGCCCGAAGGCTCCGAAGCTCGAGGGTTCGCGCTTCGCCGTACTGGGTCTGGGTGACTCCAGCTATGAAAAATTCTGCCAGGCCGGCAAGGACTTCGATGCCCGCCTGAACGCGCTGGGCGCGCAGCGCCTGTTGCCGCGCGTGGACTGCGATGTCGACTACGACGCGCCGGCCGAGCGCTGGATCGACGACGTGCTGGCCCAGCTGCGCAGCGTCGCTCCGATCGGCAACGCCGGTCACGGCGCCGCCGAATCGGCTGAACATCAGCTCGGCCTGGCGCTGGCCGCGGCCGCTGCCTCGCAATCCGCCCCAGGCAAGGCCGCATAT
Organism: Burkholderiales bacterium; assembly: GCA_018971155.1. Lineage (GTDB taxonomy): Bacteria > Pseudomonadota > Gammaproteobacteria > Burkholderiales > Burkholderiaceae > Pandoraea. The sequence continues at coordinate 2,853 of JAGXBI010000074.1, read as the reverse complement.
ACGCGCAAGCATCCATTCGAGGCCACCGTGCTGGAGAACGTCACGCTCAGCGGCCGCGGCTCGTCCAAGGAAGTGCATCACGTCGAACTGTCGCTCGAAGGTTCGGGCCTGACCTACGAACCTGGCGACGCGCTGGGTATCGTGCCGCAAAACGACGCCGCGCTGGTCGACGAACTGATCGCGACGCTCGAACTCGATCCGAGCGCAACGACCACGACCCACGACGGTACCATCGCCTTGCGCGAGGCATTTCTGCATGCCTACGACATTACGACTCTGTCGCGCGCGTTCCTGGAGAAATACGCGGCCCTGAGCGATGCCGGCGAATTGAAAACGCTGCTGCAGCCGGGTAACGAGAGCGCCTTGCGGGAGTTTCTGCACGGCCGCGACGTGCTCGACGTCGTCAAGCGTTTCCCGGCACGCAAGCTCAAGGCGACCGAGTTCGTGGGCACGCTGCGCACCATGCAGCCTCGCCTGTATTCGATTGCCTCGAGCCTGCTGGCCAATCCGGACGCGGTTCACATCACCGTCGGGGCGGTGCGCTACGAGAGTCACGGCCGGGCCCGCAAAGGCGTCGCCTCGACTTTCCTGGCCGATGTGGCGCAAGCTGGCCAGACCCTGCCGGTCTATATCGAGCCCAACCGCAATTTCAAATTGCCGGCCGATCCGCGCGCACCGATCATCATGGTCGGCCCCGGCACCGGCATCGCGCCGTTTCGCGCCTTCATCGAAGAGCGCCAGGTCAACGACGCGCCGGGCAAGAACTGGCTGTTTTTCGGTGATCGCAACTTCCGCAATGATTTCCTTTACCAGCGCGAATGGCAACGCTACGTCAAGGACGGTGTGCTCAGCCGCATCGACCTGGCGTTCTCGCGCGATACCGAGGAAAAGGTTTACGTGCAGCACCGCATGGCCGAACAGGGCAAGGCGCTTTATGAATGGCTGCAGGAAGGCGCCTACCTCTACGTGTGCGGCGATGCCGAGCAAATGGCGCGCGACGTCAACGATGCGCTGCATGAAATCGTGCGGCGCGAGGGCGGCATGTCGGCCGAGGCCGCAGCCGAGTATGTGAAGCAACTCCAGCGCGACAAGCGCTACCAGCGCGACGTTTATTAAAGTTTCCAATGACGCAAACCACGCCCCCCACTGCCGCACGCTCCGAAGTCGAAAAAATCAAGGAGGCCAGCAATTACCTGCGCGGCACCATCGCCGCCGGGCTGGCCGACCCGCTGACCGGCTCGATCGCCGAGAAAGACACGCAGTTGCTGAAGTTTCACGGCTCCTATATGCAGGACGACCGCGACCTGCGCCTGGAACGCCAAAAACAGAAGCTCGAGCCCGCCTACCAGTTCATGATCCGGTTGCGCATGGCAGGCGGCGTCTGCACGCCCGCGCAGTGGCTCAAGCTCGACGATCTGGCGCAGCGCTACGGCGGCAACACGATCCGGCTGACGACGCGTCAAACCGTGCAGTACCACAACGTGCTCAAGCATCAGTTGCGCCCGCTGGTGCGCGGCATCGACGAGGTGGCGATGACCAGTATCGCGGCCTGCGGCGACGTCAATCGCAACGTACTGTCGAGCAGCAATCCGTTCCAATCCCCCGCGCATCAGGAAGTGACCGACTGGTGCCTCAAAATCGACCAGCACCTGCGGCCGCAAACCACCGCCTACCGCGAGATATGGCTGGGCGAGAAGCGCTTGGGCGCGGACCAGGAAGATCATGAGCCGATCTACGGCAAGCTCTACCTGCCGCGCAAATTCAAGATCGCGATCGCCATTCCGCCCAATAACGACGTCGACGTATTCGCCAACGATCTGGGCTTTATCGCCATCATCGACGCGGCCGGCAAGCTGCAGGGTTTCAACGTCGCCATCGGCGGCGGCATGGGCATGACCCACGGCGATGCCGCGACCTACCCGCGCGCGGCGACGGTGATCGGCTATTGCCCGGCCGACAAGGTGGTGGAGGTGGCTGAAAACGTGCTCAAGGTGCAGCGCGATTTTGGCGACCGCGGCAACCGCAAGCACGCGCGCCTGAAGTACACGATCGACGATCGCAGCGTCGAGTGGTATCGCGACGAGGTGAACCGCTACCTGGGCTGGCCGCTGGAAGCCGCCAGGCCGTATGCATTCACCACCAACGGCGATCAATACGGATGGCTCAGGGGTAGCGACGAGCGCTGGTACCTGACGCTGTTCATCCAGAACGGCCGCATCAAGGACTGGCACGACTACCCGCTGATGACGGCCTTGCGCGAGATCGCCAAGGTGCATTCGGGCGATTTCCGCATCACGGCGAATCAGAATCTCATCATCGGCGGCGTGACCGACGCGCAAAAACCGCAGATCGAAGCACTGGTCAAGCAATATCGACTGCTCGACGGGTCGCAACAAAGCGCGCTGCGCGTCAATTCGATGGCGTGCGTGGCGTTTCCGACTTGCGGCCTGGCGCTGGCCGAGAGCGAGCGCTACCTGCCGGAACTCGTCACGAAACTGGAAGACGTCCTGCGCGAGGCCGGACTGGCCAACGAGCCGATCACGATCCGCATGACCGGCTGCCCGAACGGCTGCGCCCGGCCGTATCTCGCCGAAATCGGCCTGGTCGGCCGCTCGCCCGGCAAGTACAACCTTTATCTGGGCGCGGGCTTTACCGGCGATCGCCTCAACAAGCTATATAAGGAATCGGTAGGCGAAGAGCAGATCCTGGCCGAACTCACGCCGATCATCCAGCGCTACGCCAAGGAGCGGGAGACGGACGAGAAATTCGGCGACTTCGTCGTGCGAAAAGGCTACGTCAAGGCCGTTGTCGAGGCCAGCCGCGACTTTCACGGCTGATTTGGGCAACCCGCCG
>JAGXBI010000073.1 GCA_018971155.1 Burkholderiales bacterium | reverse complement strand
GCGCGCACCTTGTCGACCAGCGCGCTGTAACGCTGCGCATAGGCGGCATTCTGATAGGCCGTGAGCAACGCGCGTCGATGCGCGACGATTGCCTCGAGCGAATCCTCGCCGGCCTCGCGCGGCGCCGCGATCAGGGCCTCCAGCGCCGCCGGGTCGCCGGCGGCCAGGCGGCCGAGGTCGAACGCCAGTTGATTCATCGCCACCGCCACGCCATTGAGTTCGAGCGCGCGCATGAGCGCCGCGAGCGATACCGGCACCAGGCCCAACTGCCAGGCAAAGCCGAGCATCACGATGTTCGAGCCCATGGTGTCGCCCAGAAAGCGCTTGGCCAGCGCCTGCGCGTCGCACGTATCGAGCGGCTTGCTGCCCGAGGCGTGACGCATTTTCGCCAGCAACGCATCCGCGTGCAATTGCGCATCGGGATTGCGCACGAAATCCGCATTGGGAATCGCGTGCGTATTGACGACGATACGCGTGCGCTCGCGCCGCACGGTTTGCAGCGCGTCGGCGCTGGCGCCCACCACCATGTCGCATGCCAGCAGCACATCGGCCTGCTGCGTATCGATACGCACCTGGTTGAGCCACTCCGGGCGGCTGGCAAAGCGCACGAACGACAGCACCGCGCCACCCTTTTGCGCGAAGCCCATGAAGTCGAGCACCGAGGCGCGCTTGCCTTCGAGGTGCGCGGCCATGGTGATCAGCGCGCCGACCGTAACCACGCCGGTGCCCCCCACGCCGGTGACCATGATGTCGTAGGGCGCGTCGTCCAGCGCGATGGCCGGCAACGGCAGGGCGCCCACCTTGGCCTCGAGCACCTGCGGATCGAATGCGGCCCCGACGGCCTTTTTGAGTTGTGCGCCCTTGACCGAGACGAAGCTCGGGCAAAAGCCGTTCACGCACGAGAAATCCTTGTTGCACGACGATTGATCGATGCGGCGCTTGCGGCCCAGCGGGGTCTCGACCGGCTCGACCGACAGGCAATTGGACTGCACGCCGCAGTCGCCGCAACCTTCGCACACCGCCTCGTTGATAAACAGGCGGCGGTCAGGATTGGGAAACTCGTTTTTCTTGCGGCGCCGGCGTTTTTCCGCCGCGCACGTCTGGTCGTAGATCAGCACGGTGACGCCGCTCATCTCGCGCAACGCGCGCTGTACGTCGTCGAGTTCGCGGCGGTGATGGAACGTGGTGCCGCGCGGGAACTGATCCTCGTGGCCTTGATATTTCTCCGGCTCGTCGCTGACCACCACCAGTTTGGTGATCCCTTCCGCTTCGACCTGCCGCGCGATCTGCGGCACCGAAATGCTGCCGTCCACCGGCTGCCCGCCGGTCATCGCCACCGCGTCGTTGTAGAGAATCTTGTAGGTGATGTTCGCCTTGGACGCCACCGCCTGGCGAATCGCCAGGATACCGGAGTGGAAGTAAGTGCCGTCGCCCAGGTTCTGGAACACATGCGGGCGCTGGGTGAAGTGATAATGCGACGCCCAATCGACGCCCTCGCCACCCATCTGGATCAGGCCGGTGGTGTCGCGCTCCATCCATGACGCCATGAAGTGGCAGCCGATGCCGGCCTGCGCGATCGAGCCCTCCGGCACCTTGGTCGAGGTGTTGTGCGGGCAGCCCGAGCAGAAATACGGCACGCGCCGCACGCCGTCGGCCTCGTTCGACAGAATCTCGTGCGCCACCAGATCGACCACCAGATGGCGCCGGTCCAGCGCGGGCTTATGCCGCGCCAGCCAGTCGGCGAACACCGGCAAAATGCGCGACGGACGCAACTCGCCCAGCGCGGAGAGCAGCGGGCGGCCCTCGGCGTCGGCCTTGCCCAGCACCAGCGGGCGCGCGCGCTCGATCCGATTGTAGAGATATTGCTTGATCTGCTGCTCGACCACCGGCCCCTTTTCCTCGATCACCAGCACTTCGCGCAGGCCGTTGACGAAGGCGTCGATGCGCGAGAGTTCGAGCGGAAACGCCAGCCCGACCTTGTAGACGCGCACTCCGGCGGACTCCAGGTCGGCCACCGTCAGGCCCAGGCGCCGCAAGGCCTCCATCAGATCGAGGTGAGCCTTGCCGCAGGTGACGATACCGATATCGGCTTGCGGGCTCGGTGCAATCCATTTGTCGATGCTGTTCACGCGAGCGAAGTGGCGTACCGCGTCGAGCTTGGCGGCCAGACGCGCCTCGATGGTCAGGCTCGGCAGATCGGGCCAGCGGTTGTGCAGGCCGCCGGGCGGCGCATGGAAGTCCACCGGCTGCGCCCACTCGGTGCGCACCGCGTCGAGATCGACCGTGGCGCGCGACTCGACGGTTTCCGAGATTGCCTTGAAGCCCGCCCACGCGCCGGAAAAGCGCGACAGCGCATAACCATACAGGCCGAATTCGAGCATCTCGGCGATATCGGCCGGGTTGAGCACCGGCATGCTCCACGACATCATCGTAAAGTCGCTCTGGTGCGGCATCGACGATGAAACGCAGCCATGGTCGTCGCCCGCCACTACCAGCACGCCGCCATGCTCGGACGCGCCATAGGCATTGCCGTGCTTGAGCGCGTCGCCGGCGCGGTCGACCCCCGGCCCCTTGCCGTACCACATGCCGAACACGCCATCGACCGTGCGCAGCGCATCGGCCTCGACACGCTGCGTGCCCATCACGGCGGTGCCGGCCAGCTCTTCATTGATGGCCGGCAGGAATTTCACATTGGCCGCCTCGAGCAGCTTTTTGGCTTTCCAGAGCTGCTGGTCGACCCCGCCCAACGGCGAGCCGCGATAGCCGCTGATGAAGCCGGCCGTGTTCAGGCCGCGTGCCTGATCGAGTGCGCGCTGCATCAGCGCAATGCGCACCAGCGCCTGCGTGCCGGTCAGAAACACCTGGCCGCGCGTCGCGACGAGATTGTCGGATAGCTGGTAAGCGCCATGCTTGAGGGATGTGGCGGCAAGCGCCGCTGGGCGCATGGGGGCATTCATGGGAGTCTCTCCTCACCCTGGGCGGCGTCAGCGCGCCGGTGATCGGGCGAAATATTGTCATTGGCAGCCACGGCCGTGCCTCGGCCGGCTGCGTCGATGAGGAAAGTGTATGCGGGGTGTTGCGAAAAATTTTTACTTTTTCACTCAGAAAATAGCACAATAAGAAATAAGCATTTTCCTAAAAGGCAAATTTCGAGATGAACGTTATCGATGGCTTCGCCCGCAAGATTCTGCGCCTGCTGCAGGCGGACTCGCGTCGTTCGGCGCAGGAATTGTCCGAACACGTGGGATTGTCGGCCACGCCGTGCTGGCGACGCATCAAGGACATGGAACAAAGCGGCGTCATCCAGCGCTACACGGTGCTGCTCGACCGCGAGAAGCTCGGCTTTCATATCTGCGCGCTGGCGCACATCCAGCTCACGCGCCACACCGAGGGCGGCACCGAGCAATTCGAGCGGGAAATCAGCACCTGCCCGGAGGTCACCGAGTGCTACAGCACGACCGGCGAGGCCGACTACATTCTCAAGATCGTCGCGCCCGACATCAAGGCCTACGACGAATTCCTGCACAGCCACGTGTTCCGGCTGCCCGCGGTCGCCCAGGTCAAGACCAGCGTGGTGCTGCGCGAGATCAAGTTCGACACGAGCTTGCCGCTGTAGCCGGCCTCACGCCAGCGCCGGCTCGGTTTCTCCGGTACCGCTGAACATCGCCTCGCGATCGTCGAACACTTCCTGCAGCACCGGGTACGCGCCGAACCTCTCGAAGGCGCGCTCGCCGGCAAAGGCGCCGAACAGCGCTTGCCAATGCGTGAACAGGAACATCGAAAATTTGTCGCGCAGCCGCGCGGCCGGATACGCCTGCCGGCAGGCTTCGAAGTCTCGATCTGAAATTTCGGCCTCGACGGCCTGTATGACGGGCAGAATGCCGCTGGCGTGATAAAAACCCATCTTGCTGCGCCACACGATCGCGCCCGGCAACAGGTCCTCACACGATTGCCGCAGGATCATTTTTTCGACGGCCTGTCCGGCCGGGTCTCCCAACAGGCTGGTCATCGGCAGGTTGGTGACGTATTCGACCAGGGCGGGGTCCAGGAACGGCACGCGCGCTTCGAGCGAATAGGCCATCGTCGCCCGATCCAGGCGCAGGCATTCGGTGTTGTGGATATTGTCCAGCGCCAGGCGCATGCAGCGGCCAAACGCGTCCGGGCTCTTGTTCAGAAACACCCCATACCCGCCGAATATTTCGTCCGCGCCCTCGCCGCACAGAACCACCTTGACGCCGGCCTCGCGCGCCGCCTTGGCCAGCAGCATCGTCATCAAGCCTTCGAGCACCAGCGCCGGGTTGAACGACTCGGTATGGCGCACCGCGTCGGGCAGCAAGGCGCGCGCCTCATCCAGTTCGAGCCAGCGGATCACGTGAGCAATCGCCAGGTGCTCGCATACCTGCCGGGCGGCCGCGATGTCCGGCGAACCGGGCACGCCGACCGTAAAAGCCGTCGTGTCGGGCCGATATTTCGCGCACAGGGCCGTGACAATACTCGAGTCGATGCCGCCCGACAGGAAGGTGCCGACCCCGATGTGCGGGTCGACCATCAAATGCTTCGCGACGGATGACTCGAGCAACGCGCGCACCATGCCTGCGCTGGGTACCGATTTGGCGCGCGGCGCGCCCCGCTCGTGCCAGCGCAGCAGCGTCGAACAATACACCTGGGCGCCCGGCTCGATCAGGTCGAACGCCTCGATATTTTCGTCCAGCACGGCAAAGGCCTTGGCCTCGGAGGCGAAGAACCATGCGCGCGCAGTCCTGGCGTAATACAGCGGCTTGATGCCGTAACGGTCGCGGCACGCGAGAAAGTCGCCAGTAAGCTCGTCATAGACGACAAAGGCGAACATGCCGTCGAGCAGGCGAGCGCATGCCGGGCCGTATTTGCGAAACAGCGCAAGGATGACCTCGGTATCCGAATCGGTGGCGAACTCGAATTCGTGCGACAGATCCGCGCGCAACGACCGGTGGTTGTAGATTTCGCCGTTGCACACCACGTGCAGGCGCCCGGTCGGATCGTGCAGCGGTTGGCTGCCGCCGCGCGCATCGACAATGCTGAGCCGGCTGATGCCGAGCAGGCATTGCGCGCCGATGCGCTCGATTCTCCTCTCGTCTTCCCCACGATGGCCGATCGCGTCGAGCATGCGCGGCCCGAGCAGCGGATCGGCCACACCGATGCAAGCAATGATTCCACACATAGGAGGCCCCTGAACTCAGTGGCGAGGGTTTGCATCGCTGATGCCGCATCTCGAGGAATCGTGCCCGGCGTCCGGCTGCGGCCCTCGCTAACTGCGCTGCGTCTTCAGGATGGTGCTTCCGATTGTAGTTTTTTGCATGCAGTGCGATACCCACGAATTCCGTAGCAACACTACGGCTTCCGGGTGAAAACTACGGGGATCCGGCCACCGCGCGCACCAGGGCGTCTGGCGCGGCAGGGATGCAAAGAGGCCGCCAGCGATCGACGCGATTGCTGGCGGCTGGGCAAATACTCGTTGAACTGCCCGCGCGATCATCTCGCGGGCCATACCGCTAAGCCTCGAGACTGGCCCCTTTGGTATCGGGCGTGGCCAGGATTGCGAAAATCGCCAGCACCGCGTAGCACATCACCATGATGCCGATGTAAAGGTAGGCGTGATGAATACCGTATTTGTGCAGCATCATGCCGGCCAGAATCGGAATCAGTCCGCCGCCGTAGACCTGCGAGACCTGATACCCGGCGCTCGCGCCGGACGCGCGATATTTGGTCGGGAAATTTTCGGTGTAGAAGGTCGGCACCGCGCCATAGCCAAAACCGAACACGAAGCCGAAGCCAATGATCTCGGCGATCGCCGCCAGCATGAAGTTGCCGGAATTGAGCAGATAGAAGTAGGGGATCGCGAACAGGAAGGCCACCACGGCGGAGGTCAGCAGGATCGTGCGGCGATTGATCCTGTCGGCCAGCAGCGAGCCGATGATCATGAACACCAGCATGAAGCCCGCGGCGATCAAGCCAATGGTTTCGGCCTGCATGGCGGTGAAGCCGACCGATTTCATGTAGCCGGTGCCGAACACGAAGCTCAGGAAAAAGACCCCGCTGAACATGGCGTTGACCAGCGACGTACGCAGGATGCGCAACGGCATGTCGCGCCACACCTGCCGGGCCGGATGAGCCAGGAGTTCACTCTTCGATTTGTAGCCCTCGAACACGAAGCTGTCTTCGGTGCGGGTACGAATCACGATGCCGACGATGGCCACGATGAATCCGACCACGAAGAAAATGCGCCAGCCCCAGCTGAGAAACTGTTCATGCGTCATCAGCGACTTGACCACGATGACCGAACCGAAGCCGAGCAGCAACCCCAGCGGAATCGCAAAGCCGACCCACGCGCCCCAGAAGGCGCGGTACTTCGAGCGGGCCGCCTGCTCGACGACCCACGTCGCGGCAGTGCCGAACTCGGCGCCGAAGCTGATGCCCTGCACCAGCCGGAAAACGATCAGCAAGGCCGGCGCGATCACGCCGATTCTGTCGAACGAGGGCGTCAGCCCGATCAGCAGCGTGCTCACGCCCATCAGCACCAGCGCATAGACCATCGCGTCCTTGCGCCCGACGCGGTCGGCGAGATTGCCGAAGATGTATGCGCCAAGTGGGCGGATCACGATACCCATGCCGTATACCGCGATGGCAGCGGCAATCGCGGCCAGTCCCGGCAATTTGAAAAAGACGTCGCCCCAGACCGTCGCGGCGATGATGCCGGTCACCAGGAAATCGTATTGTTCGATAACCGAACCGATAATACTGGCCAAGGCGACCTTGTAGATCTGCTTCTCTGTGGGATGACCCGTTGCCTGTTGCATCTTATGTCTCCGTTAAAAATGCTTCGTGCGTGCCGAATGGGTTCGCACTGCCTGCCTTATCGACAATGCGGCGACCGCCGCGCGGTGCCGCCTCGCCAAAAATTCACCGCTCACCCGCTCACCTGCTCACCTGCTATTCGCCGCCGATACCCAGCTTCGGGGGATTGCGCTTCTCGATCGACCACTTGAGCAGTGCGGCGCCGCGGTACACGCCGTGAGCGAACTTGCCGTACGGCAGCGTGGCGAAGAACGCCATCACCGCACCCAGGTGAATTGCCAGCAAGACGCCCATCGCGGCACTCTCGCGCCAGCCCAGCAGCGCCAGTCCGCTGATGCTGACCAGCAGCAGCAAGGCGATGAAGCCGCGGTCCATCGGCTTTTGCCGCGCGTCGCCGTGCAGCGGATGGCGCCGCAGGTTCAGCCACAGCAACCCCGCCGGCCCGATCACCAGGCCGATGCCGCCGAGCGTGCCGAGCACCACCGGCAGGCTGGTGAGCGCATACGGGGCTTGCCAATCGAACAGGTAGTGATAGAGCGTCGCCACGCAGGTTGCGGCAAAGCACGACAGAAAACCGTAGAAGGTCAAATGATGGAAACGTCGGCGTGCCAGTGTGAAGGCGTCGTCGCGCTCATTGCAGCCCTGGCCGTGCCCGCCATCGAGATATTTGAGCCGCAGCGCATCGTGCGCGGCTTCGGCCGCGGCCCCGCCCGACGCGGGGCCGGGCGCCTGATCGCGCCAGAAGCGGCGCACGCCGATGCCCAGCGCGACGACGGCGAACAAAAACACCGCGCCAAACATGAGCGCGAGCGTGTCGTGCGGAAAAATCGCGTAGAAGTCGGCGGCCAGCGGGCCGCTGGCCCATCGCCCCTGGATCAGCACCACCAGGCTCAGAAACAGCGCCAGGCCGGTCGCGGCGGCCAGCGCCAGCGTCAAGCCATTGCGTTTGTACAGAGCGCCCAGAGCCGCCGGCCACGCATAGTCGGTGTAAGTTTCGACACGCACCCTGGCCATCGCCTGAGGCACATTGACGGCGAATTCGTGGGGCGGCGCATATTGGCACGCATGCAGACAGGCGCCGCAGTTGTGGCAAAGGTTGGCCAGGAAATGAATGTCGTTTTTGGCGAATGTCAGCCGGTGCGTCATGGCGGGAAATACCGCGCAGAAACCTTCGCAGTACCGGCATGCATTGCAGATCTGCATGATGCGGCCGACTTCCGCCTCGTCAGCGCTTGATGCGGCCGGCATCTGGTTGGCGCCCAGGGCGGCGGCTTCGCGGGTGAGCGCCTCAAGCGACTGCATGACTGACTCCATGAGAGGTTGTAGCGGGTTGGCCGGCCGCGCGCGCGGCCTGCGTGCCGGCGATGCGCCCGAACGCGGTGCCGATGGACATGCCCACGCCGGCCGTATAGCCCTTGCCCAGCACGTTGCCGGCCATCATCTCGCCGGCGACGAACAGGTTCGGGCTGGGTTTGCCGTCGAAATGCACTGCCGCCTGTTCGTTGGTCTTGAGCCCCAGATAGGTAAACGTGATGCCCGGGCGCAGCGCATAAGCGTAAAACGGCGGAGTGTCGATCGGCCGCGCCCAATGGCTCTTGGCCGGCGCAATGCCCTCGGTGTGACAGTCGTCGAGCACCGCGTGGTCGAACGTGCCGACCCGGCACGCGGCGTTGTAGGTTTCGATCGTCTTGACGAAAGTCGGTACGTCGAGCCCGGTGGCTTGCGCGAGCTCCGCCAGCGTGTTGGCCTGGATGCCCGGAAACACCGGCGGCATGAAGCGCCCGACGGCCTTGGAATCGATGATCGAATAGCCGATCTGCCCGGGTTGCTGGGCCACCAGCCGGCCCCAGATCGCGTAGCGCTTGGGCCAGAAGTCTTCGCCCTCGTCATAGAAGCGCTCGGCGTTGCGATTGAGCACGACGCCCAGCGACACGCAGTCGACGCGCGTGCAGATGCCGCCGTCGTAGAGCGGCGCGCGCGCGTCGATCGCCACGCAATGCGATTGCGACGGATCGCCAATCGCATCGGCGCCGGCCTCGATCATGAACTTGAGCAGCACGCCCATATTGAAGCGCGTGCCGCGAATCAGGAAATTGTCGGCCACCCATTCGCCGTTGACCTGGCCCCAGGCTTCGCGCAGCCATGCGCGGTTCGATTCGAAGCCACCGGCGGCCAGCACGCAACTGCGCGCGGCGATCCGTTCGGCGCCGAGGCGGGCCGCCACGAAACGCTCGCCGTCGAGCTCGATCGCATCGACCGGTGCGTTGTAGCGAATCTGCACGCCGAGCGCCTCGGCACTGCGGTAATAGGCATTGACGAGCGCCTTGCCGCCGCCCATGAAAAAGGCGTTGGTGCGCGCCACGTGCAGCGCGCCCGACAACGGCGGCTGGAAGTGCACGCCGTGGCGGCGCATCCAGTCGCGGCAATTCGACGAGGCCCGAATCACCAGCCGCGCCAGCGTCTCGTCGGTCTGCCCGCCGGTGACCTTGAGCAGGTCCTGCCAGTACTCCTCTTCGGGATAGGCGTCGACCAGCACGTCTTGCGGCGCATCATGCATGCAACGCAGATTGCGGGTGTGCTGCGTATTGCCGCCGCGCCACTCGCGCGGCGAGGCCTCCAGCAGCAACACCGAGGCGCCCGCCTCACGCGCCATCAACGCAGCGCACAAGGCAGCGTTGCCGCCGCCGATGACCAGTACGTCTACCATCCCTGAACGCTCCCAATAACGCGATGCTTCCATCAATTTGCCTCGACCGCGTCACCGCCGGCATCCGCCCCTGGCGCCTGTCCGAACAACATCTTCAGCCGCAGCAGGCTGGCGTTGTGAATATGCCGGCGCGCGGCCTGTTCCGCGCCCTGCGCATCGCGCGCAGCGATACGCTCGACGATCTCGGCGTTCTCGCGGCACCCCGTGGCCATGCGCCCCGGCGACGAATAAGTGGTGGTGCCCAGCAGCTCCAGCGTATCGCGCAGCACCCCCATGGCCTGCAGCAGATAAACGTTGTGCGAGGCCGCGACGATGGCGTCGTGCAAACGCCGATTACCGGCAGCCATTTGCGCGGGCGTGGTGGCCTGCCCGAGCTGCGCGCAGAGTTGCTGCAGCGACTGGATTTCCAGCGGAGAGGCCTGCTCGGCGGCAAAACGCGCCGCCGCGCCTTCGAGTACCTCGCGCATTGCATAAAGCTGCATGACGTGACTGTTGGACAACTCGGTGACGACGAATCCGCGCGCCGCGCTCAGCGCCAGCAAACCCTCGGCCGCCAGCCGCTTGAGCGCCTCGCGCACGGGCGTGCGACTGACCCCGTATTTTTCGGCGATTTCGACTTCACGCAAACGCGTGCCCGGCAACAGGCGCTGCTCGCGGATATCGGCGCGCAGCCGGTCGTACACGAACTCCCCCAGCGGCCCGGCGGCCGACGGGCTGCCTTCGCCCCCGCGCCGGGGCTTGCTGAGCTTGGTATTCAACGTCGATCTCCTGATGGGTGTGGCCGCTGTCGCTGGGCTGTGCCGCAGCGCCGCGCTGTGTTTGCACACGAATGTATACAATAAAACACAATCGGCACGATGTCCAGCGTTTATCGGTCATCCAGGGGCTTTGGCTTCTCAAGCGACGCGACAATCTCTAGACTTGCCCCATGCCGGGCAGCGCCGTTGCGTATGCCGGCTTTCCCCCATCGCTGGAAACTTGCCAGGACCCGATCGACATGGACGCTCAAAAATCCTACTGTGAAGTCAACGATCTGACCGATGCCGCCGAAGCGCTGCGCGCGATCCGTCACCAGATTCATCAGCATCCCGAATTGGCTTACGAAGAAGTTGAAACCGGCGCGCTGGTCGCGCACAAGCTGCGCGAATGGGGTTATGCGGTCACCACCGGGGTGGGCAAGACCGGCGTGGTCGGCACGCTGAAGGTCGGCCACGGCAAGCGCAGCATCGGCATCCGTGCCGACATGGACGCGCTGCCGATCGCGGAGGAAACCGGCTTGCCCTATGCCAGCCGGCAACCCGGCAAAATGCACGCCTGCGGCCACGACGGCCACACCACGATGCTGCTGGGCGCAGCCCAGTACCTGGCGAATACGCGCCGGTTTTCCGGCACGGTTCATTTGTACTTCCAGCCGGCCGAAGAGCACGGCGTCAACAGCGGCGCACGGGCGATGATCGAGGACGGCCTGTTCGAGCGCTTCCCGTGCGACGCCGTATTCGGCATGCACAACCATCCGGGCATGCCGCCGGGTACCTTCCTGTTCCGCAACGGCCCGTTCATGTCGGCCGGCGACAAGGTGTTCATCACCATCAAGGGGGTCGGGGGGCATGCGGCGCGGCCGCATTTGACCGTCGATCCGGTGGTGGCCGCGGCCAGCGTCGTGATGGCCCTGCAAACGGTGGTCGCGCGCAACATCGATCCGACCGAGCCGGCCGTGGTGACGGTCGGCGTGCTGCAGGCGGGCACCGCCAACAACGTGATTTCAAACAGCGCCAAGCTCGAGCTGAGCGTGCGCTCGTTCAGCCCGGCGGTGCGCGAGAAGCTCAGGCAACGCATCACCGAGCTGGTCCACGATCAGGCCAAAAGCTATGGCGCGAGCGCCGAGATCGAGTACATCATGGGCTATCCGGTGGTGGTCAACAGCGAGCGCGAAACCGAATTCGCGATTCAGGTCGCGCAGGAGCTGGTGGGCCCCGACAAGGTCGTGCCCCACACCGGCCTGCTCATGGGCAGCGAGGATTTCGCCTACATGCTGCAGCAGCGCCCCGGCTGCTTCCTGCGGCTGGGCAACGGCGAGGGCGAAGACGGCTGCATGGTGCACAACCCCGGCTACGATTTCAACGACAAGAACCTGCCGATCGGCGCGGCGTACTGGGCGCGGTTGGTCGAACGCTTTTTGGAGCCATAAGGAAATGTACGAGGTGGTTTCCAGACCAAGCATCCCCTGCTACCCTATCGTCACGTCTTCAGGGCGGGGCGAAATTCCCCACCGGCGGTAAGTTCATTCGTGAAGAAGCCCGCGAGCGCTTGCGGTTCCGCAAGGTCAGCAGACTTGGTGCAAAGCCAAGGCCGACGGTTACAGTCCGGATGAGAGAAGATGTAATGCACACCCGCGCCAGGCAACTGGCGCCCACGGTGCGTGTTTACGTTTGCCCTGAAACGTTTTTCGCCACTTTATTCTTTGCGAGGAGCGTTTCATGTTTGTTCAATCGCTTCCATCCAATACCCCTGCTCTAACAGACATCCATGAGCGAATGGAGGACGCCCTTCACACGATGCGTGCC
>JAGXBI010000430.1 GCA_018971155.1 Burkholderiales bacterium | reverse complement strand
GAGCAGGAGATCGTGCAGCGCATCGAGCGTTTGGAAGACATGGCGTGATCACCGCAGCCGGGCCGTCGCAGCGAGCTCGGCGCTGATGTCACGCAGACCGATTAACGAGACTGGCCGGGTGCGAGCGGCTGGCCCGATGCAAGCGAATTATGGCGTTATTACAAATTTCCGAACCGGGGATGTCACCCGCGCCGCATCAACGGCGCCTGGCGGTTGGCATCGATCTGGGAACCACGCACTCGCTGGTGGCGACGGTGCGCAATGGCGTGGCCGAAGTGCTGCCCGACGAGCAGGGCAGGGTGCTGTTGCCCTCGGTGGTGCGTTATCTGGCAGGCGGGCGCACGCATATCGGGCATGCGGCCAAGGACGCCGCGGTGGAAGATCCGCGCAATACGATCGTCTCGGTCAAGCGCTTCATGGGGCGCGGCCTGAGCGATGTCGCGGAAGCCGACAACGCGCCTTATGATTTTGTCGATGCCCCCGGCATGGTGCAGTTGCGCACCACCGGCGGCGTCAAGAGCCCGGTCGAGGTGTCGGCGGAAATTCTCGCCACCTTGCGGCAGCGCGCCGAGGATTCGCTTGGCGACGAACTGCTGGGCGCGGTCATCACCGTGCCGGCGTATTTCGACGACGCGCAACGTCAAGCCACCAAGGACGCCGCGCAGCTGGCGGGTCTGAACGTGCTGCGCCTGCTCAACGAACCCACCGCGGCGGCCCTGGCGTATGGGCTCGACAATGGCGCCGAAGGCCTCTACGCCGTGTATGACCTGGGCGGCGGCACATTCGATATTTCCGTTCTGCGTCTGACCAAAGGGGTGTTCGAAGTGTTGGCCGCAGGCGGCGACTCCGCGCTTGGCGGCGACGATTTCGATCAGGCGCTCTATCGCTGGATTCTTGCCGAGGCCGGTTTGCCGGCAGCGCTCCCACCGCAGGACGTGCGTCAACTGTTGAATCAGGCGCGCACCGCGAAGGAAGCATTGTCCTCGACCGAACAAACCAGCATCGTGGCGACGCTCAGCGACGGCCGGGCAGTGAGCCTGTCGATCAGCGCCGCGCAATTCGCCGGGTTGACGCGGCCCCTGGTGCAGAAAACCATCGGGCCGATGCGCAAGGCGTTGCGCGACGCCGGCATTGGCGCGCAAGAGGTCAAGGGCGTCGTGCTGGTGGGCGGTGCCACGCGCATGCCGCATGTGCGCGCCGCGGTCGGCGAGTTCTTCGGCCAGCCGCCGCTGACCGACCTGGACCCTGATCAGGTGGTCGCGCTGGGCGCGGCGATTCAGGCCAACCTGCTGGCAGGTAATCGCGCGCCCGGCGACGATTGGCTGCTGCTCGACGTGATTCCATTGTCGCTCGGCGTGGAAACGATGGGCGGCCTGGTGGAAAAGATCATTCCCCGCAACTCGACCATCCCGGTCGCGCGCGCCCAGGAATTCACCACCTTCAAGGACGGCCAGACGGCGATGGCCATTCATGTCCTGCAAGGCGAGCGCGAACTTGCCGCCGATTGCCGCTCGCTGGCCCGTTTCGAATTGCGCGGCATCCCGCCCATGGCCGCCGGCGCGGCCCGGATTCGCGTGACCTATCAGGTCGACGCCGACGGGCTGCTCTCGGTGGTGGCCCAGGAAATCCACTCGGGCGTGGAAGCGTCGATCGTGGTCAAGCCGTCTTACGGCCTGGCCGACGACGACATCGCGCGCATGCTGCAGGACAGTTTCAGTGCCGCCGAGGTCGATATGCGCGCACGCGCCCTGAGAGAGGAGCAGGTCGAGGCCGAGCGCTTGATTGCCGCGACCGAGGGCGCGCTGGACGCCGATCACGATCTGCTCGATGCGGATGAGCGCGCGCGCATCGACGCGCAAATCGCCGACTTGCGCACGCTGGCGACGGGCACCGATCATCTGGCGATCAAGGACGGCATCGACGCGCTTGGCCGTGCCACCGAGCACTTCGCCGCGCGCCGAATGGACAAGAGCATCCGGGCCGCGCTGGCCGGACGCAAGGTGAATGACCTGAATACATGAACGGCTGATTCTGGCCGATTCGAATGCAAGAAACTGCGGAACCCAAAATGTCACAAATCGTTGTATTACCTCACGTCGAACTTTGCCCGGAGGGTGCCGTGCTGGAAGTCCAGCCGGGCAAGAGCATTTGCGACACGCTGCTCGACAATGGCATCGAAATCGAGCATGCATGCGAGAAATCATGCGCCTGCACCACCTGCCACGTGATCGTGCGTGAAGGGTTCGATACCCTCGAGCCCGCCGAGGACGACGAGGAAGACCTGCTCGACCGCGCCTGGGGGCTGGAGCCCACCTCTCGCCTGTCGTGCCAGGCGATCGTGCCCGAGGACGCCGAGCTGGTC
>JAGXBI010000429.1 GCA_018971155.1 Burkholderiales bacterium | reverse complement strand
GGGCAGCCGAAAGATCCTAACAAGTGAGATAGCGG
Source organism: Burkholderiales bacterium (assembly GCA_018971155.1). Classification (GTDB taxonomy): domain Bacteria; phylum Pseudomonadota; class Gammaproteobacteria; order Burkholderiales; family Burkholderiaceae; genus Pandoraea. The sequence continues at coordinate 2,333 of JAGXBI010000429.1, read as the reverse complement.
GGGCAGGGTACAATATCGGCCTTCGCAGCCTCGCGGGCTGCCGTTTGCCGCCGATATCGCTTCAGGAACCGTACCATGTCCAACCCGTCATCTCCCGCCGCCACGCCCAAGGTCGGTTTCGTCTCGCTCGGCTGTCCGAAGGCGCTGGTCGATTCCGAGCAGATCCTCACGCAGTTGCGCGCCGAGGGTTACGAGATTTCCGGCACTTATGACGGCGCCGATCTGGTGGTCGTCAATACCTGCGGGTTCATCGATGCAGCCGTGCAGGAGAGTCTCGACGCCATCGGCGAGGCGTTGACGGAAAACGGCAAGGTCATCGTGACCGGCTGCCTGGGCGCCAAGAAAGACGCGGCCGGCCAGGACATCGTCAGCAGCGTTCATCCCAAGGTGCTGGCGGTGACCGGCCCGCATGCGACCAATGAGGTCATGCAGGCGGTTCACCAGCACCTGCCCAAGCCGCACGATCCGTTCATCGACCTGGTGCCTGCGCAGGGCATCAAGCTCACGCCCAAGCACTACGCCTATCTCAAAATCTCCGAAGGCTGCAATCACCGCTGCACGTTCTGCATCATTCCGTCGATGCGTGGCGATCTGGTCTCGCGCCCGGTGGCCGAGGTAATGCTCGAGGCGGAAAACCTGTTCAAGTCGGGCGTCAAGGAATTGCTGGTGATTTCCCAGGACACCAGCGCCTACGGCGTCGACGTCAAATTCCGCACCGGCTTCTGGAATGGCCGGCCGGTCAAGACGCGCATGACCGAACTGGTGAGCGCGCTGGGCGAACTGGCGCAGCAGTACGGTGCGTGGGTGCGCCTGCATTATGTATACCCCTATCCGCACGTCGACGAGATCATCCCGCTGATGGCAGAGGGCAAGATCCTGCCGTACCTCGACGTACCGCTGCAGCATGCCCACCCCGACGTTCTCAAGCGCATGAAGCGGCCGGCCAGCGCCGAAAAGAACCTGGAGCGCATCCGTGCCTGGCGTGCCATTTGCCCGGATCTGACGATCCGCAGTACCTTCATTGCCGGCTTTCCCGGCGAGACCGAAGCCGAGTTCGAGACGCTGCTCGAATTTCTGCGCGAGGCCGAACTCGATCGCGTGGGTTGCTTTGCCTATTCGCCGGTCGAAGGCGCGAGTGCCAATGAGCTTGCCGGCGCGCTGCCCGATGAGGTGCGCGAAGAGCGTCGCGCGCGTTTTATGGAGGTTGCGGAGACGATTTCCGCGCGTCGCCTCAAGCGGCACGTCGGCAAAACCCTGAAAGTGCTCGTCGATGAGGTCAATCAGGACGGTGGCATGGCGCGCTCGATGGGGGATGCGCCGGAAATCGACGGCATGGTCTACATCGAGCCAACCACCAAGGCCTCCAAGCGCTACAAGGCCGGCGACTTCGTTTCGGTGAAGATCACCGGCGCCGACGGCCACGATCTCTGGGGCGAAGTCTGAGGCTTCGCGACCGCACGGGGCGCCGCTTAGGCCCGCCGGAGCCCGACTGGACGCAATCCGTCTTCGCCGAGATTCCACACCGCGCGCAGGTCGATTGCCGGGTCGAGCGGCGACGCGGGGTGATCCCAGTCGTTCGGTGCGCTCAGCGTGGCGGCATCGCCACTGAAGCCGCTCCAGCGCTGCGTGTGGAAGGCCTCAGCGATGCCCTGCTGGACCTGCGTGCCCACATAGGTACGCCACTCGGTCGGCAGAGTCGTCATGCGAGCCACTACTCCCGCGGCATTCGCATCGGCAGGCGTGCCGCCATGCGCAAGCGCGCCATCCAGGCCCTGAATCAGCGTCGAGCCGTTCATGCGCATGAGCGCGGCATGCACGGTGCCCCGCGGATCCGGCACCGATAGCCGGTTGCTCCCGTCGACATAGCGCGTGTCGCCGCGCAGGCCGCGCACCAGGGTTCCGCCCGCACCGTCCAGTCCCTCGATCAGGGCTGTCGCGAAAGTTCCGTCGACCCACCGCGGCAGGTGCGGACGCAGTGCCCCGACGCCAGCGAGCGCCACGCTATAGGGGCCCATCGAGGCGGCCACGCCAACCGCGCTGGGCGACCCGCTCCAGGCCACGCGCGGACCCAGTTCGGCGACCGCCTGCTGGCTCGTATCGCGAACGCCCGCATAGACCAGGCTGCCAATTTGCCGGATCGCTTCCGGGTTGAGCCCGCCCGGATTGGCGAAATAGCCCAGCAGCGATGGCATGGCGCCGGTTACCGCGCCGCTGAGCGCGCCACCGCCGCTTAAAATGAAGCGCACTCCGCGGTTATTCGCATAGTTCTCGGGCAGTGCATCCGCCGCTCGCGAGCCCAGTCCGGCACCGGCATAGCCGCCGGCCACCGCGCC
>JAGXBI010000072.1 GCA_018971155.1 Burkholderiales bacterium | reverse complement strand
GCGGATATCCTGAATGGCACGACCGGCACCTCGACCGCCGCGCAGCCGCAAACCGGCACGCAGGCCGCTGCATCCCAGCCGGCCGCGGCACCGACACCGGCGCCGGCGACCGCGGCGGACAACGGCAAGTTTGGCTACTACCTGCAGGTCGGCGCATACAAATCCAGCTCCGACGCCGAGCAGCAGCGCGCGCAATTGGCCCTGCAGGGTCTGGAAGCCAAGGTGACCTCGCGCAACGCCAATGGCCTGACGCTTTACCGGGTGCGCCTCGGGCCGTACAGCAAGCTCGATGAGATGAACCAGGTGCGTCAGCGGCTGGCCAGCGCCGGCGTCGAGACTGCCGTCATCCGCTTCACCAAACAGTAAGTCGCATTGAACCCGCCCGGGCGGCGTCTGTCTGATGGAAAGCTTTCCGTCGCAGCCGCCCACGGGCAGCATGCGACGATCGCCGGGCGCGGGATGGGCACGGCGATCCCGGGTTTTTATCGCTTAACCAAACACGCACATGAAAAAAATCCTAGGCTCCCTATTCGCTGCACTCGGCCTGGCGCTCGCGCTTCAGGCACACGCCTCTCCGACCGACCCCAAAGCCGGTGTCGATTATCAGGTGCTGCAACCGGCCCAGCCGGTGAATGTGCCCGCAGGCAAGATCGAAGTCACCGAGTTCTTCTGGTACGGGTGCCCACACTGCGCCGCCTTCGACCCCAAACTCGAAGCCTGGATCAAGAAGCAGAATAAGGACGTCGTGTTCGACCGCGTGCCGGTCGCCTTTCGCAAGGACTTCGAACCGCACCAACGGCTGTACTATGCGCTGGTCACGCTCGGGCGCGAGCGCGAGATGACGCCGAAGATCTTCCACGAAATTCAGGTCAACAAGGATTACCTGCTGAGCCCGGCAACGCAGGCCGACTTTCTCGCCAAGCAGGGCATCGACCGCAAAGCCTTCCTGAATGCCTATAACGCATTCTCGATGGGCAGCCAGGTCGCGCGCGCCGACCAGATGATCCAGGCATACAAGATCGACGGCGTGCCGACCATCGCGATCCAGGGCAAGTACATCGTGTCGCCGTCGATCACCGATGCCGCGATGCAGAAGGCGGGCAATCCGCCCAAGACCGAGCAGGACATCTTCACCGCGACGCTGCAAACGGTCGACGCCATCGTTGCGCAGATCCGCGACAAGAAGCTCTAATTCTTCAAGCCGCCCGCCAATCCCGGCGCGGCGGCAATGCTCCATTCGAGGCCGTTCGCCATGCCGCCTGCCTCTGCCGCGCTCAAGGTTTTCATCACCGGCGCCTCAAGCGGCATCGGGCTTGCGCTGGCCCGTCACTACGCGGCCGAGGGCGCCATTCTTGGATTGGTGGGCCGCAACTCGGAGCGTCTGCAGGCGCTCGCCCAGAGCCTGCCACACCCGCACGCCGTTCAATGTTACGCGCTTGACGTGCGCGATGCCGCCGCGCTGCAAGCGGCCGCGCAGGATTTCATTACCCGCTTCGGGTGTCCCGACATCGTGATCGCCAGCGCCGGCATCAGCGCCGGCGTTCATACCGCCGACGCCGCCGACCTGCCTGGCTTCCAGGCGATCATGCAGACCAATTGGCTGGCGATGGTCGCGACGTTCCAGCCGTTCGTCAGCCTGATGAGCGAGCGGCGCAGCGGCACCCTGGTCGGCGTGGCCAGCGTGGCCGGCGTGCGCGGCCTGCCAGGCCATGGCGCCTATAGCGCGTCCAAGGCGGCTGTAATCTCCTATCTCGAAAGCCTGCGTGTCGAGCTTCGCGCGCACGGCGTGGATGTCGTCACGCTCGTGCCCGGTTATATCCGCACCCCCATGACCGACGGCAACCCGTTTCCGATGCCGTTCCTGATGGATGTCGACCGATTCGCCCGCAAGGCAGCCGGCGCCATCGCGCGGCACAAGCGCTTTGCCGTCTATCCCTGGCAAATGCGCGTGGTCGCCGCGCTGCTCGCCGGCCTGCCGCGCTGGCTCTACGACCGGCTGGCCAGTCGCGCTCCGCGCAAGCCGCGCGCGGCGAATCAAGCGGAGCATCGCCCTTCGAATCATGGCCAGTGACATCGCCTCCACCCCGCTGATCGATGCGGCCGGGCAAGCGCATATGCCAGCAGGCGCGGATGCGCGCATCGTCAGCCTGGTGCCGAGCATTACCGAGCTGCTGTGCGATCTCGATCTCGCGCCGCAGCTCATCGGTCGCACGGGTTTTTGCATCCACCCGCACCACATCGTGCGCACCGTCACCAAAGTCGGCGGCACCAAGGCCGTCAAGCTCGACACGCTGCGCGCGCTGGCGCCGTCGCACGTCATTGTCAACGTCGACGAGAACGAAAAGCCAACGATCGAGCAAATCGCCCGGTTCGTGCCGCACATCGTCGTCACGCATCCGTGCGAGCCCGCCGACAATTTGGCGTTATATCGATTGCTGGGCGGGATCTTCGGCAGGCAACGCCAGGCCGAGGCGCTGTGCGGCGCGCTGTCGGCGCGGCTGGCGAGCCTGCACGCGCAGAATTTCCCGCCGCGCCGCGTGCTCTATCTGATCTGGAAGGATCCCTGGATGACCGTGGCGCCCGGCACGTATATCGCCGGCATGCTGCGCGAGATCGGCTGGCAAACGCTGCCGGCCGCACCGGCCGCGCGGTATCCGGCCTTCTCCCTCGATGCGCCGTGGTTGCGGGATGTCGACCTGGTGTTGCTCTCGAGCGAACCCTACCGCTTCCAGGCAAGTCATGCCGAAGCCCTGCGCGGCGAGCCGGTGCTGGCCGGCAAGCCCGTGCATCTGATCGACGGGGAAATGGTGTCCTGGTATGGCAGTCGGGCGATTGCCGGGCTCGACTATCTGCAGGCTTTCGCCCGGCGCATCGCGGCGGACCAAAGCGGCACCCCGTAGGCGGTTCAGGCCTGGCGCGGCGCGAAGCGCCACACCCCGTCGTCGCCCCGCTGGCGCGCCAGTTCGCCGTCGAGCCACAGCGCATGCAGATGCGCCAGCGCCTCGCCCAGGGCGAAAGTCATCTGATGCATGTCGAGCGGGCGGCGAAACATCACCGGCACGATATCGGCTGCGCTGCACGGCTTGGCCGCGCAGGCTTCGCGCACCTCCGCCAGACGCGCCGCGTGATGATCCCGCAATTGTCCCAGGCGCGTATGCAAGCCCTGAAACGGCTTGCCATGCGAGGGCAGTACCAGGCAGTCGGCCGGCAGCGGCTCGAAGGTTTGCAGCGAATCGAGAAACAGCCGCAGCGCATTGCCCTCGGGCTCGATATCGAACACGCTGACATTGGTCGAGATGCGCGGCAGCACCATATCGCCGGAAATCAGCACGTTGAGATCCTCGCAGTACAGCGACGCATGCTCCGGCGAGTGGCCGAAGCCGGTGATCACGCGCCAGCCGCGCCCGCCGATCGTCAGCACGTCGGCTTCGCGAATGCGGCGATACTGCCCCGGCACCGAAGGCACCAGATTCGAGTAATAGTTCTTGCGTTCGCGAATCTTCTGCAGCGTCGCCTCGTCGGTCAGCCCGTTCGCCTTGAAATGGCGCGCCGCGAAATCGCCGCCGGCATTCGAGCCGTGCGAATCGCCCGAGGACATCACGCGGCCCCATGCGTACTCGCCCAGCGTCATCCACAGGCGCGCCTGCCACCGACCCTGCTCGCCGCCTTCGCACAGCCAGTGCGCCAAGCCCAGATGATCGGGGTGGCAATGCGTGACAATCACCCGCAACACCGGCAACCCGCCGAGCGCATCGTCAAAAATACGCTCCCAGCACGCCTTGATCTGCTCGTGCGTAATGCCACAGTCGACCACCGTCCAACCCTCACGCCCATCGATGCGATCGCGCAGCAGCCACAGATTGATGTGATCCAGCGCGAACGGCAACGGCATGCGCGCCCACATCACGCCGGGGGCCACCTCCCGGACCGTGCCGCCGGCCGGCAAGGTATCGCCCATCGGGTAGTTCAACTGCTGCTCCAGAGCATTCACGAGGCGAGATCTCCTGAAAAATAAAAATGCAGCCGTCGCGATTGCGATTGCGCGGGGCTGCGCTTGACGATAACGTAAACGGCAATTCTATCTGCAAAAGTAAGCGACTGCTTAACAGGAACCCCATGTCCACCTACACCATCACCGACCTCGCGCGTGAGTTCGACATCACGCCGCGGGCGATTCGCTTCTACGAGGACCAGGGCCTGCTGACGCCGGCGCGCGAGGGTCCGGGCGGGCGCCATCGGGTCTATACCACGGGCGACAGGACCCGCCTGAAGCTGACACTGCGCGGCAAGCGCCTCGGACTGACGCTGTCCGAAATCCGCGACATTCTCAGCCTGTACGAATCGCCGAAAGACACCGTGCCGCAAATCAAACTGTTTCTCGCTACGCTGGCAAAGCATCGGCGCGTGCTCGAACAGCAGCTCGAAGACCTGCGCGTCACACTCGACGAGATCGCCCAGCACGAGGCGCAATGCCAGGCACTGCTCCAGGCCGCCGGCAGCGAAGCGGCCCCGGCGCGTGCCGTCCGCGCCAAATCGCCCGCCAAGGAACGCGCCTGAACCATCGCTTCGGGGAATCGGGGGCATTTCCTACTTTACGTTTACGTAAACGTAAAGTAGCATAGGCGACATTCATGATCATGCCCATCGAGGGGCGCCCATGTCAGCCACCGAACTCACTGCGGCCCAGTACGACAAGATCCACGCCAGCTTCGCATCCCAGGGCGTCATGACCGCCTGGGACGCGCGCATGACGGCGCTGCGCGCGGGTTTTTGCGAACTCACGCTGCCGTTTTCCGAGCGGGTCGCACAACAGCACGGTTTCTTTCACGGCGGCGTGATCGGCGCGCTGGCCGATTCGGCCGCCGGCTATGCCGGCTATACTGCGCTTGGTCCCGAGGGCGAGCTGGTCACTGCCGAATACAAGCTCAACATCCTCGCGCCCGGCCTTGGCGATACACTGATCGGGCGCGGCAAGATCGTAAAAAGCGGACGCACGCTGATCGTCACCACCGCGGAGGTCTTCGTTCGCCGGGACGGTCAGGAAACCCTGTGCGCCCTGATGCAGCAGACCCTGTTCGCGCTGCCGTCAACGCCCAAGCGGGCCTGAAGCGCAGCCGCCTCGCCATTCCGTATCCAGGAGACAATCCATGACCACCCTGCCCGGCCTCAAATTCGACCTCGGCGAAGACATCGACATGCTGCGCGACAGCATCGCCAGCTTCGCGCAAAATGAAATCGCCCCGCGCGCGGCCGAAATCGACCGCACCGACCAATTCCCGATGGACCTGTGGCGCAAGATGGGCGAGCTGGGCCTGCTCGGCATGACCGTCAAGGAAGAGTTCGGCGGCTCGGCCATGGGCTACCTGGCACACATGGTAGCGATGGAGGAAATCTCGCGCGCCTCGGCCTCGGTCGGCCTGTCGTACGGCGCGCACTCCAACCTGTGCGTGAACCAGATTCACCGCAACGGCAGCGCCGCGCAAAAGCAGAAATACCTGCCCAAACTGGTGTCCGGCGAGCACGTCGGCGCGCTGGCCATGAGCGAGCCCAACGCCGGCTCCGACGTGGTCAGCATGAAGCTGCGCGCCGACCGGCGCGGCGACCGCTACGTGCTCAACGGCACCAAGATGTGGATTACCAACGGCCCCGATTGCGACACGCTGGTGGTGTATGCGAAGACCGACCTGCAGGCGGGTGCGCGCGGCATCACCGCTTTCCTGGTGGAAAAGGGCATGAAAGGCTTCTCGGTAGCGCAAAAGCTCGACAAGCTCGGCATGCGCGGCTCGCACACCGGCGAGCTGGTGTTCGAGGACGTCGAGGTGCCGGAGGAAAACATCCTCGGCACGCTCGGCGGCGGCGTCAAAGTGCTGATGAGCGGACTCGACTACGAGCGCGCGGTGCTCGCCGGCGGCCCGCTGGGCATCATGCAGGCCTGCATGGACGTGGTGGTGCCCTACATTCACGAGCGCAAGCAGTTCGGCCAGGCGATCGGCGAATTCCAGCTGATCCAGGGCAAGGTGGCCGACATGTACACCACCTTGCAGGCTTGCCGTGCCTATCTCTACGCGGTCGGCAAGCAACTCGACACGCTCGGTACCGAGCACGTGCGCCAGGTGCGCAAGGACTGCGCCGGGGTAATCCTCTACACGGCGGAAAAGGCCACCTGGATGGCCGGCGAGGCGATCCAGATTCTCGGCGGCAATGGCTACATCAACGAATATCCGGTGGGCCGGCTGTGGCGCGATGCCAAGCTGTATGAAATCGGCGCCGGCACCTCGGAGATCCGCCGCATGCTGATCGGGCGCGAACTGTTCGCCGAGACGCTGTGAGCCGTCGCGATGCGGCGCTACAATCGACCTAGCGCCGCGTCCAACTCCAAGCTCCCCGATCGGTATGGCTCACTTCCCCAAACTGCTGTCGTCGCAGATCGCCTACGATGTGGCACGCACCATGCTCGACGGCTTCGACAAGCACTACCGCCTGTTTCGCGACGTCTCGGTCGACGCCAAGGCGCGCTTCGAGGCAGGCGACTGGCTGGGGCTGCAAACCCTGCAGCGCGAGCGAATCGCGTTCTACGACCAGCGCGTGCAAGAGACGGTCGAGACGCTTGAAGACGAGTACGATGCCGAAGATCTCGAGCAGGAAGTCTGGCAGCAGATCAAATTGCACTACATCGGCTTGCTGACCGATCATCGCCAACCCGAGTGCGCCGAAACGTTCTTCAATTCGGTGAGTTGCAAAATCCTGCAGCGCGCCTATTTCAATAACAATTTCATCTTCGTGCGGCCAGCCATCGCCACCGAATACATCGAAAACGACGAGCCGGCCAGCAAGCCCACCTACCGCGTCTATTACCCTGGCCATACCGGCCTGGCGAGCACGCTCGAGCGCATTGTCACTAACTTCCAGCTCGAACGCCCGTTCGACGATCTGCCGCGCGATGTCGGGTACGTCATGCGCGCCATCGAGGAAGAATTCGGCCGCTTCGACATCGCGCCGAATTTCCAGATCCATGCACTCTCGTCGCTGTTCTTTCGCAACAAGGCGGCCTACATCATCGGCCGCATCATCAACGGCGACAACCTGCTGCCCTTCGCCGTGCCGATCATGCACAATGCCGAAGGCAAATTGCGGCTCGATACGGTTCTCCTGCGCCGCGAGCAACTGCAGATCATTTTCAGCTTCACGCATGCCTACTTCATGGTCGACATGGAGGTGCCGTCGGCCTACGTGCAGTTCCTGCGCACCATCATGCCCGGCAAGCCGAAGGCGGAAATCTACACCGCCGTCGGGCTGCAGAAGCACGGCAAGAATCTGTTCTACCGCGACTTCCTGCATCACCTGAAACACTCCAGCGACCAGTTCATCGTCGCGCCGGGGATCAAGGGCCTGGTGATGCTGGTCTTCACGCTGCCCTCGTACCCCTACGTTTTCAAGATCATCAGGGATCGCTTCGGCCCGCCCAAGGAGACCACCCGCGCGCAGATCAAGGCCAAATACCTGATGGTCAAGCAGCACGATCGCGTGGGCCGGATGGCCGATACGCTCGAGTACTCCAGCGTCGCCTTCCCGCTGTCGCGCTTCGACGAGGCACTGCTCGACGAGCTCAAGCGCGAAATCCCGTCGCTGCTCGAATTCGATGGCGACCAACTCGTCATCCGGCACCTGTACATCGAGCGCCGCATGACGCCGCTCAACCTGTGGCTGCAACACGCCACCGACGACGCCATCGACCAGGTCATGCGCGAATACGGCAACGCCATCAAGGAGCTGATGGCCGCCAATATTTTCCCGGGCGACATGCTGTACAAGAATTTCGGCGTCACGCGCCATGGCCGCGTCGTGTTCTACGATTACGACGAACTCGAATACCTGACCGACTGCCAGATACGCGTGGTGCCTGCGCCGCGCAACGAGGAAGAGGAAATGTCGGGCGAGGTCTGGTACAAGGTCGGGCCGCACGACGTGTTTCCGGAAACCTTCGAAACCTTCCTGATGGGCGATCCGCGCGTGCGCAAGGCGTTCATGCGGCACCACCCCGATTTCTTCGACCCGGCCCTGTGGCAGGCGCACAAGGACAATATCCTTGCCGGCCAAATGCATGACTTCTATCCGTACGATACGGCCCTGCGTTTCGTCAACCGCTACGAGACGGCTGCCGCGGCCGCCGCGGCCTAGACCATGCGCTCACTCTCTCGACTGCCAAGGCCAACGCCATGACCCCACCGGAAAATTCGCCCCTGATTCATCTGCTCGACGCCAACCGCGCCTGGGTGGGCAGCGTCAACGCCGACGATCCGACCTTCTTCGAAAAGCTCGCGCGCCAGCAAGCGCCCGAATACTTGTGGATCGGCTGCTCCGACTCGCGCGTGCCGGCCAATCAGATCACGGGGCTCGCACCGGGCGAAGTGTTCGTACATCGAAACATTGCCAATGTGGTCGTGCCGAGCGATCTGAACGCCCTGTCGGTGCTGCAGTTCGCCGTCGAACTGCTCAAGGTGCGGCACGTCATCGTGGTTGGCCACTATGGCTGCTCGGGGGTCGGCGCGGCGCTCGACGGCCTGCGCATCGGCCTGGCCGATAACTGGCTCGGCCATGTGCGCGACGTGCACGCAAAGCACCACGATCAACTCAGCGCACTGCCCGATCGCGACGCCCGGTACGACCGGTTGTGCGAGCTCAACGTCATCGAGCAAGTCACCCACGTTTGCGCCACCACCGTCGTGCAGGACGCCTGGATACGCCGCCAGCCGCTCAGCGTGCACGGCTGGGTATACGGCATTCGCGACGGCCTGGTACGCGATCTGGGCATCAGCGTCGCGTCGAACGAGACATTGCCGGCAGCCTATGAGCGCTGTGTCAATCATGTCAGCGCGGTTTGAGACCTCGATCCGACCGATACCACCTTTCGCAGCGCCGCGCGCCAACCCGCCAACCGGACTCAGGAGCCCATCATGAACACCGATTCGATCGTCATCGTATCCGCCGCCCGTACCCCGATGGGGGCATTCCAGGGCGTATTCAATTCAGTCACCGCGCCGCAATTGGGCAGCGCCGCGATTCGCGCGGCCGTCGAGCGCGCCGGCATAAAGCCCGAACAGGTCGATGAAGTGCTGATGGGCTGCGTGCTGCCCGCCGGCCAGGGCCAGGCGCCCGCGCGCCAGGCCGCGCTGGGTGCCGGGCTGCCGCTGGCCGCCGGCTGCACCACCGTCAACAAAATGTGTGGCTCCGGCATGCGCGCGGCGATGTTCGCTCACGACATGCTGCTGGCCGGCTCGTGCGACGTGATGGTCGCCGGCGGCATGGAGAGCATGACCAACGCCCCCTACCTGCTGCCCAAGGCGCGTGCGGGCATGCGCATGGGGCACGGGCAGGTCATCGATCATATGTTTTATGACGGCCTGGAAGACGCCTACGACAAAGGCCGCCTGATGGGTACCTTCGCCGAGGATTGCGCACAGCAATACCATTTCAGCCGCCAGGCCCAGGACGAATTCGCGATCGCTTCGCTGCAGCGCGCCCAGCGGGCCAACCAGGACGGCAGCTTCGCCTGGGAAATCGCTCCGGTGACGGTAGCCGGCAAAAAGGGCGATGTCGACATCGCGCAGGACGAGCCGCCATTCAAGGCCAACCTCGAAAAGATCCCCGGCCTGAAGCCGGCGTTTCGCAAGGACGGCACCGTCACCGCCGCCAATTCGTCGTCGATCTCCGACGGCGCGGCCGCACTGGTGATGATGCGCGAGTCCACCGCCGCGCGACTCGGCCTGTCACCGCTTGCGCGCATTGCCGGGCACAGCACCTTCGCGCAGGCGCCGGGGCTGTTCACCACCGCGCCGGTCGGCGCGATCCGCAAGCTGTTCGAGAAAACCGGCTGGCGCGCGGCCGACGTCGACCTGTATGAAATCAATGAAGCCTTTGCGGTGGTCACCATGGCCGCCATGCAGGAGCACCAGTTGCCGCACGACAAGGTCAACGTGCACGGCGGCGCGTGCGCGCTCGGGCATCCGATCGGCGCATCCGGCGCGCGCATCCTCGTCACGCTGCTCGGCGCGCTGCGCAAGCACGGCGCCCGGCGCGGCGTGGCCAGCCTGTGCATCGGCGGCGGCGAAGCCACGGCGATGGCCGTCGAACTGATGTAACGCCGTCTGCCGCCATAACCAATGCCCCGCCCGAGGAGACTGTCGTGCTGTTGAGCCAGGAACACCAAATGATCCGCGACGCCTTGCGCACCTTCGTGCGCGAGACCATCGTGCCGCAGGCCGCCGCCTGGGATCGCGACGGCACCTTCCCGCACGACGTGCACCGCCAGCTGGCCGGGCTGGGCGCCTATGGCGTGGCCGTGCCCGAAGCCTACGGCGGCGCCGGCCTCGACTATCTGGCGCTGGCGCTGATTCTCGAGGAAATCGCCGCCGGCGACGGCGGCACCTCCACCGTCATCAGCGTCAACAACTGCCCCGTGTGCAGCATGCTGATGGCATTCGCCAGCGAGGCGCAGAAGCAGCAATGGCTGGTACCGCTGGCACGCGGCGACAAACTCGGCGCGTTCTGCCTGACCGAGCCGCATGTCGGTTCCGACGCCGCGGCGCTGCGCACCACCGCCACACGCGACGGCGAGCACTACGTGCTCAACGGCGTCAAGCAGTTCATCACCAGCGGCCAGCACGGCGACGTGGCGATCGTCATGGCAGTCACCGACAAAAGCGCCGGCAAGCGGGGCATCAGCGCGTTCCTGGTGCCGACCGACACGCCCGGCTACATTGTCGCGCGCCTGGAAGAAAAGCTGGGCCAGCATTCGTCGGACACCGCGCAGATTCTTTTTGAAAACTGCCGGATCCCGGCGGCCAACCGGCTCGGCGACGAAGGCGAGGGTTATCGCATGGCGCTGTCCGGCCTCGAAGGCGGGCGTATCGGCATTGCCTCGCAGGCCATCGGCATGGCGCGCGCGGCGCTCGAGGCCGCGCTGGCCTATGCCAAAGAGCGGGAGAGCTTCGGCCAGCCGCTGTTTCAGCACCAGGCCGTGCAGTTCCGTCTGGCCGACATGGCCACCCAGATCGAGGTCGCGCGCCAGATGGTCTGGCATGCCGCCGCGCTCAAGGATGCCGGCTTGCCGTGCCTGAAGGAAGCGGCGATGGCCAAGCTGTTCGCCTCCGAGATGGCCGAGCGGGTCTGCTCCGACGCGATCCAGGTGCATGGCGGCTACGGCTACGTGAGCGACTTTCCGGTCGAGCGCATCTATCGCGATGTGCGCGTATGCCAGATCTACGAAGGGACCAGCGATATCCAGAAGATCCTGATCGCGCGCGCGCTGGCGCAGTGATCGCTCCATGACCCGAATGCCATCGACAAGGACGCTGCCGTGACTGCCACCTCCGCCATCGATTTTTATTTCGATTTTTCCTCGCCCTACGGCTATTTCGCCAGCACCGTGATCGACCAGCTCGCCGCGCGTCACGGGCGCAGCGTGCAATGGCATCCGATCCTGCTTGGCGCGATCTTCAAGACCACCGGCATGCAGCCGCCGGTGCAGTATCCGCTCAAGGGCGATTACATCTGGCACGACTTCGCCCGCAGCGCGCGCTTTCACGACATCCCCTATCGCCGGCCGAGCCGCTTTCCGCTGCCGACCCAGGCTGCCGCCCGGGCCACGCTGTGGGCGCACGAGGCGCTCGGTGACGAGCGCGCCGTGACGCTCGCCAAGGCTATCTACCGGGGGTTGTTCGTCGACGACATCGACATCAGCGAGCCGGCCGAAGTCGTCAGGATCGGCACGGCGCTGGGCATCGACGGCAGCGCCCTCGAGCAGGGCATACAGCAGCCCTCGATCAAGGAGCAACTCAAGACCGGGGTCGAGCAGGCCATGGCGCGCGGCGTATTCGGCTCGCCCTACGTGATCGTCGACGGCGAACCCTTCTGGGGCTTCGATCGTTTCGCGCAGATCGAAGCCTTCCTGCAAAATGGAAAGATCTGAGGCCCGCCCATGGACCACCCGAACCCAAGCCCGCCGGCCACACCCCTGGACTGCCCCTGTGGCGGCGGCCGCTATGCCGAATGCTGCGGCCGCTTCATCGACGGCGGCCAGGTGCCGGCAAGTGCCGAACAGCTGATGCGCTCGCGCTACACCGCCTATGTGCTGGCGCGCGGCGACTACCTGCGCGCCACCT
>JAGXBI010000428.1 GCA_018971155.1 Burkholderiales bacterium | reverse complement strand
GGGCCGGGCGGCAAGCCGCTGCCGCTGTTCGAATCGGGCGCGATTTTGCTGTACCTGGCCGAGAAGACCGGGCAGCTCATTCCGGCCGATGCGGCCGGGCGCTATGAAACCATTCAGTGGCTGATGTTCCAGATGGGCGGCATCGGCCCGATGTTCGGCCAGGTCGGCTTCTTCAACAAATTCGCCGGCAAGGAGTACGAAGACAAGCGCCCGCGCGACCGCTATGTTGGCGAGGCCAAGCGCCTGCTGGGTGTGCTGAACGATCGGCTCGCCGTGCGCCAGTGGATCATGGGCGACGCCTACACGATCGCCGACGTCGCCACCTTCCCGTGGGTGCGCAATCTGATCGGCTTTTACGAGGCGGCCGATCTGGTCGGCATCGCCGGCTTCCCGCACGTCACGCGCGCGCTCGATGCGTTCGTGGCGCGCCCGGCGGTCAAGAGGGGCCTGGAGATCCCGGCGCGAGGATAAGCCCGGCGTCGTACCTGGCGCGAGGCGATCGCCGGGGCGGCGTTCGGCGGCAACCGGGCGATGTGCCGGCTCAGAACACGTGGCGAATGCCGGCCATGACTTCGGTCTGCACGTTGGTGCTGGAGGCTGGCAGCAGGTTCAGGCCGGCGTTTTGCGCGTCGCCGGCGGCGCGCTGATACAGCCCGACCAGATAGAGATCGGTGCGCTTCGACAGAAAATAGTCGGCACCGAGGTTGATCTGATGGTACTTCGGCCGCTGCCCGGTGTCCGAGCGGCCGTCGGTGAAGACGTAGGCGGCGCCCAGCAGCAAGGCCGGCGACGCCTGGTAACGGCCATTGATTTCATAGTTATCGGCCCGGGCCGAGGCGCCTGTCGCATCGAACACGACATGGCTATATACCAGGCCCAGAGTGGCGCGTCCAGCAGTGTACGATCCGCCGGCCGCGAAGGTCTGATGGCGCGTGATCGTGCCGTTGCCGTCGAGCGCCTTGAGCGCGAATGCACCGCGATAGTCCGAACCCGTTCCCGCGCCGGAGGCGCCGACCGCCCCCGCCGTGCCGGGCGCGGCGGGGTGATTGAGCATGAAATATCCGAGTGCGAGCACCAGCGGGCCGTGCGAGTAGCGTGCGCCCAGGCTCCATGCCCGGTTGGTCGCGAACTCGCCGGCCTGATTGCTCGCGCCGTACAAGCCGCCGAAGCTGAAGCCGTTGTAGTTGACGCTGGTGTACTTGATCGCGTTGTTCACGCGAAAGGCCGGCGCCAGGTCGTCCATGTCCTGGACATGGGCGCCGACAATCGAGGCCCATTGCGCCGCCGAGCTCAGGCGCCCGACGTAGGCCTGGCGGCCAAATTCACGGTTCCCCTGCGCCATCGCCTCGCTGTTGATGTCGAAGCCGTTTTCCAGCAGGAAGATCGCCTGTACCCCGTCGCCGAGATCCTCCGCGCCACGCAGCCCCCAGCGGCTGCCGCTCAGGTTGCTCGATTGCGTTTTCCAGGCCTGGGCCCCGCCCTGGTTGCTGAGGTAGGCCACGCCGGTGTCGACGATGCCGTACAGCGTGACGTTGCCCTGCGCCGCGCACAGGGTGGGAAGCGCGGCCAGCATGGCCAGCGTGGTCAGGGCGAAGGTCGCCGCGTGCCTGTTTTTCACGATAAAAGTCTCCTGGGATTCCACGCGGGAATCCTGATTCGATGTGTTGTAAAGGGTGGGGCGGGCTGCGCCCCGGGGCGCTCAGCTGCTGCGTGCGAGTGGCTCGCCGAGCGTCCCGGATGAATGCCGTTTGACGTGCGCGGCGAATTGGTAGCGGCCGAGCGTGGTGACCAGCAGGGCGGCCAGGAACATGCAACCCATCATCACGTAGAGCGGCAGCGAGTAGTTCTTATAGTGGTCGTAGTACAGGCCCAGCAACGGCGGCACGGCCACGCCGCCCAGGCAGAAGGCCGCCATGTTGAAACCGAAGAAGGTGCCGAAGGCACGCATGCCGAGATAGCGGCGCACCAGATAGGCCATCATGTCCTGCTCGGTGCCGATCGCGAAGCCAACCAATACGCAAGCGACTCTGAGCAGCGCCAGGCTGCTGGTGTCGTGGAAAAGCCAGAAGCCGATGCCGCTCATCATGAAGAAGAAACACGACACCAGGGTTGCCGGAAAAATGTCGACCAGCACGCCGCACAGCAGGCGGCTGATCAGAAACCCGAGGCCGACCAGCGAGGGCCCCTGGGCCGCCTGAGCCACCGTGAAGCCGCGATCGGTGAGCAGCAGCGGGATCTGCGGCTCGAAGGCGAGCGCGCAGGCAGACACCAGGAAGAAGGCGATCAGCATGGTCCACATATGACGCCCGCGCACGCCTTGCGCCACCGTCAGCCCGACCGCGCCAAGGCCCGTCTCGCCCGGGGCCGCCGGCCGGCACCGCTCCCT
>JAGXBI010000071.1 GCA_018971155.1 Burkholderiales bacterium | reverse complement strand
CTGCGCCCCGGGCCGCCGGCGGCCCGGTCGGGGCCGTGCGGCTGACGCCGTCGCCCCACCCGCCAGGCCAACTTTCACGCCTTTTTCAGCGTGAATCGAAAGCAGCCGGCCAGCGGCTGTTGCGCGGCTGGATATATCTCGGCGGCATAGGTGGCTGGCGGCAGGTCGTAATACACCCAGCCGTTGGCATCGGCCGGGTCATGGGCGATCCTGGTGCCGTCCAGATAAAGGTCGAAGTACGGTAGCGGGAGGTTTTGCGGGCCGCTTGGCACGACCTCTCCGACCACGCGGTAGTTGCCCCGCCGCACCAGGGTAAAGCGCAGAAACCTCCGGTTGCCAACGCAGCCGCGGCTTGCCTTGCCGGCCTCGCTGCGATTGAATTTGTCCGTCAGGCACAGCGGCGGCGAAGGCTCGTCGAGCGTGAGTTCGGTATAGATCGGCAGCACGAAGCGCTGGTCCTGCGGCGCGACGATATCGGCTGGCAGGACGCGCTGGCGGGTGCCCCACTCGTCGAGCGCGGCACCGTCGACCGTATTGAGCGCGCGCAGCATCCGGTCGATCTCGCCCTGTCCGGCGACTCCGACGCGTTTGCGCAAGCGGGCGGCAAAGCTCAGCAGGCTGGTAAACGCGCCCACCCGCCTCTGGTCGTTGACCATCACGTCGTAGATCGGCTGAAAGCCGATATGCGCCGACTTCGCCCATTGGTAGAGCGCGTGCGATATCGGCATCTCGCCATACCAGGTGCGGGGCGTGCCGATTTCGTCGAGATCGAAGGCAGCGCCCGTACTGGCCTGCTTCTGGCCGCAGGTGGTCGCATAGACCGGGGTACCGCGCACGATGCTCGACAGCGCGTTGGCCCACGCTTCGGTGAATCCGGAGCGCATGTCGGGATGCTCCTCATGCGCGCCGCCGCCATTGTCGGCGCGCGAAAAGACATTTTCGAAGTAATGCGCCCATTCATGAATGAGGGTGGCCGGATGGTATTCGTCGGTATCCACGTTCTGCGCGCCGAGCAGATAGATGCCGGAGCCCGGGGGCGTGACCTTGAAGAAGCTGGTGCCGATATAGCCGCGCGACAGGCGCTCGAGCGGATCGTCCGGCGTCGCTCCTTCCTGATGCGGATTTCGGGTCTCAGGCACGTTATGCGGATGCCAGAAGACGTTCAGCGGCGCAAAGACGGCCGCCCGGTCGACCGCGAGCACGCACTGAATCGCCTGATGAACCGCCGCCAGAATAGCGAACGGCGCCGCCGGCCGGGTCGCCGGGTAGCGCTGGAGATCGCGGCTCCATCCGGAGCCCGCATGCAACGCCACGGTTCGTCCGTGCGCGCCGGTATCGAACGGCTCGCTCTCCAGTGCATACACCGTTGCCTGCTCGGGCACGACCCGGAACTCCTCGGAGTGATTGTCGCGCACCGCGACCTCCCATGCCGGGCGCCCGTCGGGCGCGATATCGGCCGACATCATGCGGGCCTCGACCCTCACCATTGCGCGGACGTTGGGCGGCACGGCGAGCGCGTACGCGCCGGCGACGTCGCTCAGGGTGTCGGCCAGTACCCGCCGGGTGTCCGGGTCGATGATCGTCACCACCGCGCTGGCAACCGCGTAGCGCGCCGTGGCTTCATAGTCCAGCTTCGCCTGCAACCGCCCCTGGGAGTCTCGCGACACGACAACGGGCACGCAGTCGTAGGTGATGGTCCCGGCAATGGTGACGTCGGCGGCCATCTGGCGATCGGACGGGACGGCAACAGCGGCTGCGACGGTTCGGGTATTCGGCATCGACTCTCTCCAGAAAATTCGATGCCTCGAAAATAGCCAATTAATATTCGATATGCAATCCTAATTGTTAATTTCGGACTGCTTTAGGTAAGCAGTACCTGCCCGCTACGGCGTCTCGTAGCACCGCCCGGGCAGCCTGCCGATCAGTCCGTCGGCAGCGCGCCCTCGACGCCCTCGACGAACCAGTTGATGGCGTGTTTTTCCGCATCGTCCAGCGTCTTGCCGGCAGGCACGCGCAACGTACCGGCCTGATCCTTGAGCGGGCCGGAGAATGGGTCATAAGTGCCGTCGCGGAACGCGTCGTAGCGCGCGGCTTCGGCCTTTTGCGCGACTTCCGGCACGACGCGGGCATTGATGCTCACCAGGTCGATCGCGTTGTGCCGGATCCCGTTCCAGACCGGCTGGTTGGTCCACTGGCCTTCCATCACCTGTTGCACCGTCTTGATGTAGTACTGGCTCCAATCGATCACAATCGAACCCAAATGTGCTTGCGGGCCGTATTTGCTCATATCGGTATCCCACCCGAACGCGTGAATCTTGTGTGCCTGCGCGACCTGCATCACGCTCGCCGAGTCGACGTTCTGCATCAGGACGTCGGCGCCCTGCCCGATCAGCGCTTCGGCCGCGGCGCGCTCCTTGTCGGGATCGGACCAACTGTTGGTCCACGCCACCTGCACCTTGATGGCCGGATTGATGGCGCGCGCGGCGATCGCGAAGGCATCGATGTTGCGGATCACCGCCGGAATCGGCATCGAGGCGACGTACCCGACGATATTGCGCTTGCTCACGTAAGCGGCAATCACCCCGGCCAGATTGGCGCCTTGATAGGCGCGCACATCGTAAGTGCCCAGGTTTGGCGCGCTTTTGTAGCCGGTCGCGTGCTCGAAAATCGTATGCGGGAATTCGGCCGCCACCTTGAGCATCGCGTCCATGTAACCGAACGACGTACCGAAAATCAGCCGGTTGCCCTGGCTGGCGAGATCGCGAAAGGCCTGCTCGCAGGCCACGCCGTCGGGCACATTGGCCAGCCGCGTGACTTTGATCCTGTCGCCGAATTTGTGCTCGACGGCCTTTGCGCCCAGCTCATGCGAGCCAATCCAGGCATTGTCGTCGGCATTGCCCGCATACACGAATGCCACGCCCATCGGCCCCGCGGGCGCAACCGGGCCGGATGCCGCAACGGGCGCACTGGCCGGCGCCGTGCCCGAGACCTCGCCGCTCTCGCGCTTGGCGCATCCGCTCAACAACGTGGCTGCCGCGGAGCCGGCCCGCGCAATCAATATGTCGCGACGTCGCATTGAAACTTCTCCTATCCCAGATACTGCTCTCAAAATTTGCCGCTCGACAGGAAAGGAGAACGCGACTCGCATGCGAGGCGTCTCGGCATGTCGAGCCCCGCCCCGGATAGTACCGCAGGACGCCGCACGCTGATCCGGCGTCATGCCGCGCCCGCCCCGGGAATTTCGGTATGGCCCGGCGCGCAGTTATGCTTCATAATTGTTCGCTTATGCAACGCGCGCAGAAACATTAGCAAACGGATATAAAGATCATGAGCCAGACTCGCGAACCCATCGATACTTATTTGCTGCGGGTATTGAACACCCTGATGATCGAGCGCAGCGTCACCCGGGCCGCCGTCAAGCTCAATCAGTCCCAGCCGGCCATCAGCGCGGCGTTGCGCCGCCTGCGGGATATCACTGGCGATCCGTTGCTGGTGCGCGGCAAGTCGGGCATGGTGCCGACCGAATACGGCGCATCGCTGCTCGAGCCGACCCAGAATGCGTTGCGCGAAATCGAACGGATCACCGTCCAGCAATCGACTTTCGACCCGGCCACGACGGTGCGCACCTTCCGTATCGGTTCGCCGGATTATCTGAACGTCTACTTCGTACCTACGGTCGTCGAGCGTTTCCGGCAGCAAGCCCCCAACGCACAACTCGAGCTGCATTCGCTGGGGCCGGCCTTCGATTACGAGCATGCGCTGGAAGAAGGCAAGGTCGACATCGTGATCGGCAACTGGCCCGAGCCGCCCGAGCAGCTGCACCTGAGCAACCTGTTCGTCGATCAGATCGTGTGCCTGATGCGCAGCTCGCATCCGTTTGCCAAGCGCGAACTCACGCTCGATCACTATCTGCAGAGTCCGCACCTGGCGCCGTCACCCTATTCGGTGGCCCAGCGCGGCGCGATCGACATGCATCTGGCGCGTGAGCGGCTCAAGCGCAACGTCGTCGTTACGATTCCCTACTTCAACCTGGCGCCTTACGTGCTGCTGAAGTCGGACCTGATCTTCACCACGACGCGGCTGTTTGCCGATTACTACGCCGACTTTCTGCCCTTGACGGTGGTCGAGGCGCCGATCGATTTTCCGCCGATGCAGTATTACCAGCTCTGGCACGAGCGTACGCACTACTCCGACGAAGTACGCTGGCTGCGCAGCGTCATTTCCGACGCCACGCGCACGCTGCTCGAGCAGCGCGGCCAGTCCTGAATCATCCCGCCACCAGACGCTGCGCGAGCCGGTTGTGCCGCTCGATCGTGGCCGGCAGATCCAGCGTGGCGATCTGTCCTTCACGCACCACCACCCGGCCGTTGATCACGCTATAAGCGACCGCGCCGGGGTTGCAGAACACAAGCGCCGCGAGCGGATCGTGCAGCGCGCCGGCCAAACCGATTTGACGCAGATCGAAAGCCGCGAAGTCGGCTGCCATGCCGGGCGCCAATGCACCGATGTCATCTCGGTTGAGCACCTTGGCCCCGCCCAGCGTGGCAATCTCCAGCGCCTCGCGCGCCGTCATCGCGTCCGGCCCGAACCCGACGCGCTGCAGCAGCAACGCCTGGCGTACCTCGCTCATCATATGGCCGGCGTCGTTCGAGGCCGAACCGTCCACCCCGAGGCCGACCGGCACGCCGGCGTCGCGCATCTTGCGAATCGGCGCGATTCCCGAGGCCAGCCGCATGTTCGAGCAGGGACAATGCGCCACCCCGGTACCCGTGCGCGCGAACAGTTCAATGCCCTGCGCATCGAGCTGCACGCAGTGCGCATGCCAGACGTCGTGCCCGACCCAGCCCAGGTCTTGCGCATATTCGGCCGGCGTCATGCCGAATTTCTCGCGGCTGTAGGCAATGTCGTTGACGTTTTCCGCCAGATGGGTGTGCAGCGACACGCCATAATGGCGCGCCAGCGCGGCCGCCTCGCGCATCAGGTCGCGACTGACCGAAAACGGCGAGCATGGCGCCACCACCACGCGCTGCATCGCGTAGCGATCGGCGTCATGGTAGGTTTCGATCAGGCGTTGCGTGTCGCGCAGAATCGCCGCTTCGTCCTCGACCACAGCATCCGGCGGCAATCCACCCTTGCTCTGCCCGACACTCATGCTGCCGCGGCTGGCATGAAAGCGCATGCCGATCTGCGCGGCAGCCTCGATGCTGTGGTCGAGCCGGCAGCCGTTCGGGTAAATATAAAGGTGGTCGCTGGAGGTCGTGCAGCCCGACAGAATCAGCTCCGCCATCGCCGTGAGCGTCGACACGCCGATCATCTCCGGGGTCAGGCGCGCCCAGATCGGGTAGAGATTGCTCAGCCAGTTGAACAGCTCGCCGTTTTGCGCGGCCGGCACGGCGCGCGTCAGGCTCTGATACATATGGTGATGCGTATTGATCAGCCCCGGAATGACGATGTGTCCTCGCAGGTCGATGACTTCATCGGCGCTGTGCGGCAAGGTCTCGCTCGGGCCGACCGCCACGATGCGGTTGTTCTCGACGAACAGGCCGCCCTGTCTGATTTCGCGCCGCTGGGCATCCATCGTCACCAGCGACTCGGCATTGCGGATCAATAAGGTTTTGTTTGGCATGCGTTAATCGACATATAAAAAAGGGGGCTTACGCCCCCAACGCATCTCGCTGGAGATCAACCGCGCGATGTCAATGCACTTCACCCAATTGGCCGGCCATCTCACCGGCCGAATGCTTTTTTTCGTCTTTGAATCCATTGAAATAAGCATTGAGCACCACCGCCGAGACGGCCGCCAGCAAGATTCCGCTATGCAGCAGCGGGGCCAGTTGCGCCGGCATCTTGCTGAAGAACTTGTTCGACACCACCGGGATCATCGCCATGCCGATGCCGATCGCGACGATATACAGGTTGTAGCGGTTTTTCTCGTAATCGACCTTGGCGAGAATCTTGATGCCGGTGGCCATCACCATGCCGAACATCACGATGCCCGCGCCGCCCAGCACGAACTGCGGAATCGACGCCACGACGATCGACATCTTCGGCACCAGGCCGAACATGACCAGAATGACGCCGGAAGTCGCACACACCCAGCGGCTGCGCACCCCGGTAATGCCGACCAGGCCGATGTTCTGGGAAAACGAGGTATGCGGAAAACTGTTGAACAGGCCGCCGATCACCGTGGCCAGGCCATCGACGCGCAAGCCGCGTACCAATGTCTTCTCGTCCACCGGACGCTCGCAGATCTCGCCCAACGCCAGGAACATCCCGGTCGATTCGATGAAGGTGATCAGCATGACCACCACCATGGTGGCGATCGACCAGGGATCGAACTTGGGCAGCCCGAAATGGAACGGTGTCACCAGCGCGAACCACTTCGCCTGCGCCAGGCCGGCGAAGCTCACCTTGCCCATCGTCAAAGCGATGGCAAAGCCGAACATCATGCCCAGCAGCACGGCGATATTGGCGAAAAAGCCGCGCACATAACGCGTGATCAACAAGATGAATACCAGCACGGCCAGTGAAATGCCCAGATAGACGGGGCTGCCGTAATCGGGGTTGCCAACGCCTCCGGCGGCCCAGTCGATACCCACACCGACGATGGTCAAGCCGATCGAGGTGATCACGATACCGGTGACCAGCGGCGGGAAAAAGCGCAGCACCTTGCCGATGAGCGGCGCTATCAGCGTGCCGATGATACCCGCGGCTATCGTCGATCCGTAAATGCCGGGCAAGCCCAGCGCGGGATTGCCGGCCATTGCGAGCATCGGCCCGACCGCGGCGAAGGTCACCGCCATGATGACGGGCATGCGAATACCGAACTTGCCGATGCCGATCGACTGCAGCAGCGTCGCGATGCCGCAGCACAGCAAATCGGCGCTGATCAGAAAGGCGACCTGGTCCTTGGGCAGGCCGGCGGCCCCGCCGATAATCAGGGGAACCGCAATCGCGCCGGCATACATCACCAGCACGTGCTGCAGTCCGAGAGTCAACAACTTGCCCAGCGGCAATACTTCGTCGATGGGGTGCACCGCGGCGTTACTCATGGTTCTATCTCCTCCTACTTGTTCCTTTGTGTATGACGCAAGGCAAAGGTACCTGCCCGGCACGCGTCGTGACAAGCCGTGCCGGGCATATATTGCTTTTTACATAGCCCATATGCGCAAAGCCTGATATAGAACCTCGGGTTTTCCCGATAGGCTCAAGCCCGGTGGGGCATAACGGCCGATTTTCCGGCAAGCCGGCCGCGTCGATATACGCGTTTTGTTATTCGCACTATTTGCCAAAACAATAATTACGCGTTAACCCGCAGCCTGTGCGATCCGTTCGGGCGCATTGCGATGGCGCTCAATGACGATATGCGCGCCGTTTTATCTTTGTTATTGCTTGCGTTACGAGGCGCCAATCTCCCTACAATTCAGGCATCCAAGAGAGGAGGATTTATGGGACGACTGACAACGCATGTGCTCGATACGGCGCATGGCAAGCCGGGCGCCGGCATCCGGGTCGAGTTGTATGCCTGTGAAAACGGCACGCGCAGTCTGCTAAGAGACGTGCAAACCAATCACGACGGCCGCTGTGACAAGCCGCTGCTCGAGGGCGGGGAATTCCTGCCCGGCGAATACGAACTGGTGTTTCACGCCGGCGATTACTTCGCCGCTCAGGGGGTCGACCTGCCCTCGCCCCGCTTTGTCGATCGCGTCGTGCTGCGTTTCGGCATCGCCGACACCCAACAGCATTACCACGTGCCGCTGCTGGTCTCCCCGTGGAGCTACAGCACCTATCGCGGCAGCTAAGCAGTAACCAGGAGACATAAGATGGAATCGTTTGTGACCGATTGGCTCAATTTGGCGCTGCGCTGGCTACACGTCGTGGCCGCCATCGCCTGGATCGGCGAATCGTTTTATTTCGTCATGCTTGACAACGGCCTGAAGGCGCCGCAGGACGCGGATTCACGCCAGCGCGGCGTATCCGGGGAAATGTGGTCGGTGCATGGCGGCGGCTTCTACCACTCGCAGAAATATCTGGTGTCGCCGCCGAAAATGCCGGCCGAGCTGCACTGGTCGAAATGGAAATCGTACGCCACCTGGATGTCAGGCTTCGGCCTGTTCACGGTGCTGTATCTGATGCAGCCCGAAACCTATCTGATCGACAAGAGCGTGGCGAATATCACGCCCAGCGCCGCAGTGATCATCGCGCTGGCATTCCTGGCCGGTGGCTGGATCGTCTATGACGGGCTGTGCCGGCTGCTCGGCAAGAACGACCGCATACTGGGCGTGGCCGTGGCGATCTTCATCGTTGCCTGCACCTATGCCACCACGCACATCTTCTCGGGCCGCGCCGCCTACCTGATCATCGGCGCGATGATGGCGACCTCGATGTCGGCCAACGTGTTTTTCTGGATCATTCCCGGCCAGCGCAAGATGGTCGACGCGCTCTCGCGTGGAGAAACGCCCGATCCGCGACCAGGCAAACTGGGCAAGCAACGTTCGGTGCACAACACCTATTTCACGTTGCCGGTGGTGTTCATCATGATCAGCAACCACTACGCGTTCACCTACACGAACAAGTACAACTGGATCATGCTGTCGCTCATCATGCTCGCCGGCGCGATGATCCGTCAGTTCTTCGTGCTGCGTCATGCGGGCAAGAACGTCTATGCGCTGCCGGTTGCCGGCGCGGCGCTGCTGGTCGGCGTCGCCGTGTGGGCCGCCCCGCGTCCCGCGGCCGTCCCGATGCCGGCCAATGCCTCGGCCAAGCCTATCCGGCTGGCCGATATCCAGCCGATTTTGCAGGCGCGCTGCATCGAATGCCATTCGGCCAAACCGACGATGATGGGCAGCGCCCCTGCTGGCGTCATGTTCGATACGCCTGACGAAATTTCGGCCAATGCGGAGCGCATCTACCAGCAGGCGGTGCAGCTAAAGGCCATGCCGCTGGGCAACGTCACGCACATCACCGCGGAGGAGCGCACCAAGCTCGCTCAGTGGTTCACCGAAGGCGCACAAAAATAACGTTCTTTCATCTTGCTAGACCCAAGCTTGGGGGCGCCTCGTGCGCCTCTTTTTTTTGGCCTGTGCCCGACGATATCGGTGAACGTCGCCGGCGATACCCCGGCACCGCCAGAACAATGGCGCCAGGCGGCGCCATTCCGGATCCCGGCGTGATGGCGACCAACCCCACTCACAAACCGAGATAAGCTCGCCTTACCTCATCGGAGGCGCCAATTTCATCGGCGTCGCCATGCAGCGCGATCCTGCCGCTTTGCATCACGTAAGCCCGCTTGGCCACTTCCAGCGCCTGCGCCATATTTTGTTCGACCAGCAGAATGGTCGTGCCCATTTTGTTGAGATTCGCCAGCGTGTCGAACACGGTTTCGACCAGCAATGGCGAGAGCCCAAGGCTGGGTTCGTCGACCAGCAACAGGCGCGGCCCGCTCATCAGCGCCCGGCCGATGGCCAGCATCTGCCGCTCGCCACCGGAAAGCGTCCCGGCGATCTGGGTGCGCCGCTCGGCCAGGCGCGGAAACAGCGTGTAGACCTGATCGATGCGCTCGCGATATGTGGCGTCGTTGGCGACTACATAGCCGCCCAGGCGCAGGTTCTGCTCGACCGGCTGGCGCGCGAATACGCGACCGCCCTCCGGGATCAACGCAATGCCGCGCTTGACCAGCACGTCCGGCGTCAGTCCGGTGATATCGCCGCCGTCGAAGGTGATGCGGCCGGCCTTGGGCTTGACCGAGCCGACCAGCGACAGCAGCGTGCTCGATTTACCGGCGCCGTTGGCGCCCAGCAAAGCCGTGATCTCGCCCGCGGGAACCTCCAGCGAAATGCCCCGCACTGCCTGCACGCCGCCATAGGCAACCTGCAGGTCCTCGACTTTGAGCAACGCCGTATTGTTATCAGGCACGGTACTTTCTCCCCAGGTAAGCCTCGATCACGGTCGGGTTGGACACGATTTCCTTGGGCTCGCCCGATGCAATCAGCTTGCCGAAATTGAGCACCATGACCCGGTGCGCCAGGCGCATCACGACTTCGAGCACGTGCTCGACGATCACCAGCGTGACGCCGCGCGCATGAATCTTGCGCAAAATCTCCGCCAGTTCGACCGCTTCGGTGGGATTCAGGCCGCCGGCCACTTCGTCGAGCAGCAACAGCTTGGGCGAAGTCGCCAGCGCGCGCGCCAGCTCGATCCGCTTTTGCCCGGCCACGTTCAGCTCGCTCGCCCTGACGTCGGCGCGCCGGTCCAGATCCACCAGCGCCAGCACTTCGTGCGCCGCCTCGCGCGCATCAGCCAGGCTCGGATGATGCAGCAGCGCGCCGACCATCACGTTTTCGAGCACGGTCATCGCGCCGAAGCTGCGCGGAATCTGGTAGGTGCGCATCAAACCCCGGGCCGCGACCGCTTCGGGCGTGAGCCCGACGAGTTCCTTGCCGTCGAACGTCACGCTGCCCGAGCTCGGCGCGAAATGCCCGGCCAGGCAGTTGAACAGCGTGCTCTTGCCGGCGCCGTTGGGACCGATGATCGCGACGATTTCCCCGCTCTCGACGCCGAAGCTGACATCGGCGTTGGCCACCAGGCCGCCGAAGCGTTTAGTGAGTTCCTTAACTTCGAGCAGAGCCACGACGTAACCTCAATGTGATTAGACCACTCGGCAAAAACAAACTGACCAGAACGATCGCCAGCCCATACAGCAGCAAATCCATGCCCTGGCCTGAGCTGCCCAGCGCGACCCGCGTGCCCTCGGCCAGAGGGATCAGCACGGCGGCGCCCAGCCATGGCCCGGCAATGCTGCCGACACCGCCGAGAATGGCGACCAGCACGATCTGCACGGAAAGCGTCAAATTGAACGCGGAGTCCGGGTCGATGAATCCGATATAGACGCCGTAGAAACCGCCCCACACGCCGGTCAGCGCAGCCGACAGCACAAAGGCGCGCATCTTGTAGCGTTCGGCCGGCACGCCCAGGCTGCGCGCGGCGGCTTCATCGCCGTTGATTGCCCGCCAGTAGAAGCCGGTCTTGGAGCGCACCAGCGCGACCGTGGCCCACAGGGTCAAGAGCGCCAGCACAAAGGCAATCCAGTAATACGGTGCCTTGGAGCGAAACAGCAGCAGCCATGCGCTATTGGCGATCGGCGCTTCGACGCCGGTCGCGCCGCCGGCCCAATCCCAATTGACGACCAGCAGCTGCGCGACCGACAGCACGGCGATGGTGGCCATCGCGAAATAGTGGCCGGTCAGCCGCAGCGTCGGTCGGCCGACGATAAAGGCGACCGCCGCGGCAATCACACCGCCCAGCGGGATGCCCAGCCAGGGGCTCAGGTGCGCGTGGTGCAGCAGCAGCAGCGTGGTGTAGGCGCCCACGCCAAGAAAGACTGCATGGCCGAACGAGACGCGCCCGAGGAATCCGCCCACCAGATTCCACGCCGCCCCGAGCGCGCCGTACATGAGCGCCATGACGACGATCTGCTGCGAATAGGGATCGGTCACGATGAATGGAAATACGATCAATCCAAGCAAGACCAATCCAAGAACCCATTTGATCCAAGGTTGGCCGGCGGGGGCGGTTGCCTTCATTTCGGCCACGTCCTTTCGTTGCGAAGAAAATACTTGCGCGGGTTGAGGGTCGATTTCCAGTTGGGATTCGTCCATATCACCACCGCCCGAAAAGTCCGCGCGGCCGGTACCAGAGCACCAGCAGGAAAATCACGAAAATACTGACCATCTTGTAGGCCGGCTCGACCAGGTAGCCGGTCAACGACTCGACCACCCCGATCAGGATGCCGGAGATGAAAGCCCCCGGCAGCGACCCGAATCCGCCCATGGCCACCGCCACGAAAGCCAGTAGCCCGAAAACGTTGCCGACCGACGGAAACACGTAGAAAAAGCTGGTGAGCAACGCACCGGCCAGCCCCACCGCCGCGCTGCCGAGCATCCACACCTGCGCGTTGATGCGGTCCGCGGCAATGCCGACAAACGACGCCGCCTGCCGGTCCTCGGCCACCGCCTGCAATGCATGTCCCCAGCGGGTCCGATACACCAGCAGGAACAGCAGCCCGGTGACCACCAGGGCCACCAGGCCGGTGGCCACCTGGGGACGCCCAAGCGAGACACCGGCGAGATTGACGGCCCCCGAGAGCCAGGTATCGGGCAGATTGCGGTAATCCGGCGAGAACGCGATGAAAGCAAGCTGGCGCAGCACCAGCCCCAAGCCGAAGGTCGCCAGAATCACGATCATCGGTGAGCCGCGCTGCAG
>JAGXBI010000427.1 GCA_018971155.1 Burkholderiales bacterium | reverse complement strand
CGAGCGCACGGTGCACATCGTGGGCTTGGCGATCGACCCGACGAACACCGACCTCGTCGACGGGTTGGCGCGCACACGGGCCGGACGCCAACGCCGTGCCGAACAGATGAGCGAGGGGCTCGCTGCCGTGGGTATCCCAGGAGCCTATGAAGGTGCGTCGCGCTATGTTGGCAATCCCGACTTGATTTCGCGCACTCATTTCGCGCGTTATCTGGTCGAAATCGGCAAGGGCGATTCGGTGCGCGACGTTTTCGCTCATTACCTGGTCGAAGGGCGGCCCGGCTACGTGCCGCATCGCTGGGCGACGCTGGCGGATGCGGTGACGTGGATTCGCGGCGCGGGCGGCATCGCCGTGATCGCCCACCCCGGACGCTACAAATATTCCCCGTTGGAATTCGAAGCGCTATTCGACGAATTCAAAGCGCTGGGTGGCGAAGGCATCGAAGTCGTCACCGGTAGCCACACGCCGGAGCAATACCGGTATTACGCCGAGGTTGCCCGCCGTCTTGATATGCTGGCGTCGCGCGGCTCGGATTTTCACGGACTGTCCGACGGACGCGCGAACATTGGCCGGCTGCCGGCCTTGCCCGAAGGGCTCGTTCCTGTGTGGCAGCGCTGGGCCTAGTCGGCTCGCCGGCGCGCCCGGTGGCGTCGCCTTTTTCCTTGATGCCTGATGTCACAATTTTTTCAGATTCACCCTGACAATCCGCAAACGCGCCTGATTCGGCAAGCCGCGCAGATTATCGACCAGGGCGGGGTCGTGGCGCTGCCCACCGACTCGAGTTATGCATTGGCCTGCCATCTCGATGACAAGGCCGCGGCCGATCGGCTCCGGCGGATTCGCGGCATCGACGAGAAGCATCACCTCTCGCTGCTCGTGAGGGACCTGTCGGAGCTTGCCAGTTTCGCCCAGGTGGACAATCGGCAGTATCGCCTCATCAAGGCGGTGACTCCCGGGCCTTACGTATTTATCCTGGAGGCCACCAAGGAGGTGCCGCGGCGTCTATCGCACCCCTCGCGCAAGACGATCGGCTTGCGCGTGCCGGACCACGCGATCACATTGGCGCTGCTGGCCGAATTGGGGCAGCCGCTGCTGGCCTCGACCCTGATCATGCCCGGCGAACAGGACCCGCTCAACGACGCCGAGGAAATTCGGACACGCCTGGAGCGTCAGGTCGAGTTGGTGATAGACGGCGGCGCCTGCCCGTTCGAACCGTCGACCGTGATCGACCTGACGGGCGATACGCCGACGCTGGTGCGGGCCGGACGCGGGTCGGTCGCGCCCTTCGGAATCGGTGCATGACGCGCCGCATGCGACCGAATATCCGGGGCCGCGCGCTGCCGGCTTGTTACAATAGCGCGCTATGAACTCATCTTCCCTGATTCAGGCGATCGCGGTTTACGCATTGCCTATCCTGTTCGCCATAACCTTGCATGAGGCCGCGCACGGTTATGTGGCGAAGCATTTTGGCGACCCGACGGCGTATCTGATGGGGCGGGTAACCCTCAACCCACTCAAGCATGTCGATCCGCTGGGCACGATCGCCGTACCCCTGTTCTTGTATTTCGCCACCGGCGGCACGTTTCTCTTCGGTTATGCCAAACCCGTGCCCGTCAATTTCCGGGGCCTGCGCAATCCGCGCTGGGATACGCTGTGGGTGGCGTTGGCCGGACCGGCCTGCAATTTCGTCCAGGCCGTGCTGTGGGCGCTTGCCGGCGTGCTGATCCAAGCGGCAGGCGTGCATGAGCCTTTCTTCATCGATATGGCTTCGGCCGGCATTATCGTCAACCTGGTGCTGTGCGCTTTCAACCTGTTTCCGATCCCTCCGCTCGATGGAGGGCGGGTTTTGACGAGCCTGCTGCCGCCGCGCTACGCCTATTATCTCGACCGCCTGGAGCCCTACGGATTTTTCATCGTGCTGGCACTGGTGGTCAGCGGCGTGTTGGGCAATTTGTGGCTATGGCCGCTGATCAACACAGGGCGCTTCCTGATTCGAATGATTCTTTCTCCACTTTTAACGCTGCTTTCGTAAATCACAATCATGTACCCCGAACGCGTTTTCTCGGGCATGCGCCCGACCGGCAGCCTGCACTTGGGTCATTACCACGGTGTCTTGAAGAACTGGGTCAAGCTGCAATCCGAATATCCCTGCTTCTTCTGCGTGGTCGACTGGCATGCGTTGACCACCCACTACGAGACGCCCGAGGTCATCGAGAAAAACGTATGGGATGTACTGACCGATTGGCTGGCCGCCGGCATCGACCCCAACCAGGCGACCCTGTTCATCCAGAGCAAAGTGCCCGAGCACGCCGAACTGGCGTTGCTGCTGGGGATGAGCACGCCGCTGGGCTGGCTCGAGCGAGTGCCGACCTATAAGGAGCAAATCGAGAAGC
>JAGXBI010000426.1 GCA_018971155.1 Burkholderiales bacterium | reverse complement strand
GGCTGGCCGTTGCGGCGCGCGCGGGGCACGGCACCGGCAGCACCATGCAGTCGGCGCCGCTCGCGCAGCCGTATCACCGCGAGCTTGGCGCCATACCCCATCCACCAGTCGATCATGCCGCCGATCGTATTGCCAAGCGTAGCGACCACGATGGTGGGCCACAGCATCTCCGGGTTGAGCTTGACGTAGCCGAACACGGCCGGCTCCGAGCCCATCGGCAGCAGGGTGGCCGACACCAGGCTGATCAGGAAGACGGCTGGCAGGCCAACCTTCGGCAGTGCCAGCACGCCGAACAACCAATTGATGAAATGTTCCATGTCGTGAAGAAATTCCGGCGCCCGGCCCCGTGCCGGCACCACGCGCGCACGGCGAGCCCGAAGCGATAAGTCCCGCGATGCGACGCAAGGTTCCGCCAGGGCGCCACGCATGGCGGCGCCCTGGCGCGCAGCGCATAATACCTCGTATGTCACGACACTCCCTTCTGCCCGTAGCCGTTCTGCTGGCCGGCGGCATCGGCAGCCGCTTCGACGCCAGTGGCCGGCGCAACAAGTTGCTGCAACCGCTGCCAGGCGACGCGCCCGGACGCAGCGTCGCGGCGGCCAGTGCGCACGCATTGCTGGCCGTGCTGCCGCGTGTGATTGCCGTGGTGCGGCCCGATCGCCCCGAACTCATGGCGCAGTTGCGCGCCGCCGGCTGCGAGATCGTATCGAGCGAGGCGAGCTTGCGCGGCATGGGCGCCAGCCTGGCGGCAGGCGTTCGGGCCTCGCTCGCCAGCGCGCCGCCCGCCGCCCTGGGCGCAGCGCAAGGATGGCTGGTGGCACTGGCCGACATGCCGTTCATCCGACCCGCCAGTATCCGCGCGGTGGTCGATGCGCTCGATGATCCCCAGGCTGTGGTCGCGCCGCGCTACCTGGGCCAGCGAGGCCATCCGGTTGCCTTCGGGCAGGCCCACGGCGCCGTGCTGGCCGAACTCGATGGCGATCTCGGCGCGCGCGCGCTGCTGCGCGACAGCGCCCGCGTGAGCTGGGTCGATCTCGACGATCCCGGCGTCGTGCGCGACATCGACACACCGGCCGACCTGGATTTGCAGCAATAAAAAAGCCGGATCCCCCGGCGGGAGATCCGGCAATGTCCGGCAAGCAGGCGCGGCATCAATAGACGCCCGGCGGCGGCGGCGGGGGTGTCCCCGGTGGAGGCGGAGGCGGCTCATCGGCCGGCGGGGGTGGCGGATTGTAGCGCTGCATCACCCCGCCGCGCACCGGCACCTGGTTGCCCCGGGCGTACATGCACTGGACGTAGGCGTAATCGTAGCGGCGCTGCGAGCCATAGCCGGAGGCCGCCGCACTATCGGCGCCGATCGCGCTGCCGGCCAGCAGGCCGGCCCCGGCGCCGACCGCCGCGCCGCGTCCGCCGCCGAATGCCGCGCCCGCGAGCGCGCCGACCGCGGTACCCAGCGCGGCGCTGCCAACCGCACTATCGGTGACAGCCTGCTGCGCCGCCGGACCGCCGATCTGCTGGTATGCATACTGGCGACAGATGGCATCATCGGTCCTGAATTGATCGAACGTCTTGCCGTTGCCGGGCAGGGCCAGCACGGTCGGCCCCACCGGCATCACCGTGCAGCCGCTGAGCACGGCCGCCGCCACTGCTGTCAAGCAAACCCATCGTTTCATGACATTTCCTCCGCGTTACCGGCGCCCTAGCGCGGGCGGGCCGGCACGGTCTGCCAACCTTCCGGACACGTCTTTACATACGGATAATAGGCACGGGACGAGCGGCAGTAGTACCAGTTGCCGCCCTGGTCCTGCGTATCGGTCGGTTCTTGCTGAATATAGACCGGCGGGCTGGGAGGCGCCACCATCACTGGCGGCGCATAGTAGTACGGCGCGGGTGCATACGGATAATAGGGGTACGGATAAGGGTAGCTGTAGATCGGCGGTCCGATAAACACGCCGACGTGCGTGCGCGCCATGGCAGCGCCCCCGGCACTGCAGAGCACGGCTGCCAGGGTCATGGCCACGCCTAGATGCCTGGATATTTTCATGCAACTCTCCCAACGGATCGCATCGAAGACCCGCCGATTCATTCAATCGGCTTTACCTATGACGGCCGCGACGCTTTATTGATTCCCGCTTCTGCGCGAATACAAGGAAAGCCTAGGTTTTATGCTGCCCGGCAGTCTTGATCGACGTCATGCCCGACACAGTTTGCGCACACGCGAACACCATGCGCGCACATGTCCGGCAAAGACGGCGTCGGTATTTTCGACGCGTCCGGCGCGATTGAACCAAGGCACTCGCCAGCCAGGCTTCGGCTCGGTTCACCGGAATGGGTCCGCTCTCGCGCGCCCCCCGGTTGCCGGCGATGCTCTATCATTGAGGCTTTTTCCTGCTTTCG
>JAGXBI010000425.1 GCA_018971155.1 Burkholderiales bacterium | reverse complement strand
CTCCACATAACCGCTCGCTGCACATAAGTCGAACAGGACGACATCGATCTTGGCGAGTTGCGCGAGCCGCCGCGCGAAGCTGCCGTCGCCGTGCGCGATCTTCAGCTCCTCAAACAGTCGTGCGACGCGCACATAGAGAACCGAGAAGCCTTGCCGGCAAGCCTGTTGCCCGAACGCGCAAGCGATCCAGGTTTTGCCAGCGCCAGTCGGGCCGGTCAGGATGATGTTCTGCGCGTTGCGGATCCAGTCGCAACCGGCCAGCGAAGCGACCACGCGCTGGTCCAGTCCGCGGCTTTGCCGGAATTCGATATCCTCAATGCAGGCCTGCGGGTTCTTGAGTTTGGCGGTTTTCAGCAGCCGTTCGAGCCGCCGGGTGTCGCGCCACGCGAGTTCGCGTTCGACAACCATGCCAAAGCGCTCTTCGAACGACAGGCTGGAACTGGCGGTGAGCGTCACCTGTTCCTCGAAGGCGCGCGCCATGCCGTCGAGTTTGAGCGCTTTGAGTTGGGAGAGGGTTTGCTGCAGCAACATCTTGACCTCCTTCGGGTCAGTGGTAGTAGTCGGAGCCACGCAGGTTTTCGTGGTCGAGGCATTGCCATTCGGGCAGCGGTGCCGCTACGGGTGGTTGGCGGTCGAGGCCAGATTCGAGAATCGAGAGCACCGAACGGCGCGTGGGCGAACCGATCACAAGCGCCCGTTGGCAGGCTGCTTCGAGCCGCTCCTTGCCGTATTTGCGTGCCAGCGACAGCAAGCCCAGACAGGCGCGATAGCCCATCTCGGGGTGAGGACGATTGGTCAGCAGATGGTTGACGATTGCCGCGGCGCCGGGGCCGATGGACGCGCCCCAGTTCAGCAGGCGTCCCGGTGACCATTCCAGATGAGCGCGGTGTGCCGCCGGCATGTGCTCGGCCACGGTCGTATGTTTGCCTTTAAGTCGGCTGCGCGCGTGCGCGGCGACACGTTTGCCGCCATGCAGGATCTCGACGCTGTGGCGGGTGACACGGACGTCGACTTCCTGGCGTACCAGTTTGTGAGGCACGCTGTAATAGTGATGATCGATCTCGACGTGGTAATCGATATTGACGCGACACTTGATGAAGGCGGCGATCTGGTAACGCCGCGCGGGTAAGGGCCGCAGCACCGGCCGGTCCAGACGCTCAAACCATTCACGGCGATTGCCTTCCAGCTTTTTGAACGGGCGCTGGTTCAGATCGCCGACGAGCTGGGCAATCACGCGGTTGAGCTCGGCTAGGCTAAAAAAGCGGTGATTGCGCAGCCGCGCGAGAATCCAGCGTTCGACGATTTGCACCGCGACTTCAACCTTCGCTTTATCCTGCGGCTTGCGCGGCCGGGCCGGCAGCATCGCTGTCGCGTAGTGGTTGACGAAGTCCTGCGTGGTGTTGCCCAGCACCGGCTCGTACCGGTCAGCTTTGGCGATCAGGGCCTTGGGGTTGTCGGGCACCAGCAGTTCGGGAACCCCGCCGTAGAATTCCAACGCGCCAATCAGGCCGCCGATCCAATCCGGCATCGCCTCGGAGCGCGTCGCGCAGGCGTAGGTGTAGTTCGACGCGCCCAGCACCGCAACGAAGATGTGAGCCTGGAAGTCGATGCCGCCGTCGCGCCCGAGAATCGGCATGGTATGGCCGGCGAAATCGGCAAACAGCTTCTCGCCGGCGCGGTGCTGTTGGCGCATCGAGCGCTTGAGCGTCTGGGCCCAGTTCTTGTAGCGCTGGCAGAATTGGGTATAGCGGTAGGTGCGGCAGCCGGGATGCGCCGCGCCATATTCCTCCCAGAGCAACTGCAGCGTCACGCCTTTGCGGCGCAGTTCGCGGTGCATCGCCGCATAGTCCGGTTCGATGCGCCGGGCCGGGGCCGCCTCGTCGGCCGACAGGTTCAACCGGGCTTCGAGTTCATCGTCGGCAAGCGGCTCGACGGCCGGCCAGTCCAACTTCGCCGCGCTGGCGCGCGCCGCATATGCCGAGATGGCGCCCACACTGATGCCGACGGCCCGGCTGATCTGGCGGTGCGACAAGCCACACGCCCACTTCAGCCGCAGAATTTCCTTCAATTTGCGCATGCTCATCCGATGTGCCGGCATCAGCCCGTCCTCTATAAAAAGGAACAAGGCTAATGCCTGTCGTTGATGTCATGCGCAACACCACCACCAGCCCGAAACGGGCATGCCATTTCGGCAAGATGATCACCCATTTCGGGAACGTGATCACCTGTTTCGCTAAGATGATCACTCGTTTCGGAAACCGCTGATCAGCGATCATCTTCAACCGAAATGAGCGATCACGTTCCTCCGGATTCGGTGATCACCTTCATCCGAAATCGCTGATCACGTTCGCCGAAATACGCAATCGGGCCACGGCCAGCGCGTTCCAATGTTGGACTGG
>JAGXBI010000424.1 GCA_018971155.1 Burkholderiales bacterium | reverse complement strand
ACCGTGCTGGTCGCGCAGGCGCAGAAATCGTCGTTGCAGGTTACGACCTCGGTCACCGAAATCGCCGCCACCTCCAAGGAACAGCAGGCCACCGCCAACGAAACCGCGGCCACCACCACCGAAATCGGTGCGACCTCGCGCGAGATCTTCGCCACCTCGCGCGACTTGCTGCACACCATGAACGAGGTGTCGACCGTGGCGGAGCAGTCGGCGACGCTGGCGGGCGCCAGCCAGAGCGGCCTTACGCGGATGGAGGAAACCATGCGCGGCGTGATGGAGGCAGCCGGTTCGGTCAACGCGAAGCTGGCGGTGCTCAACGAGAAGGCAGTCAATATCAATCAGGTCGTATCGACCATCACCAAGGTCGCCGATCAGACCAACCTGCTCTCGCTCAATGCCGCCATCGAAGCGGAAAAGGCCGGCGAGTACGGGCGCGGTTTCGCGGTGGTCGCCACCGAAATCCGGCGTCTTGCGGACCAGACCGCGGTGGCCACCTACGACATCGAGCAGACCGTCAAGGAAATCCAGTCGGCGGTGTCTGCCGGCGTAATGGGCATGGACAAGTTCTCCGAAGAAGTGCGGCGCGGCATGCGCGACGTGCAGGAGGTCGGCGCTCAGCTCTCGCAGATCATCCACGAGGTGCAGACGCTGGCGCCGCGCTTTCATATGGTCAACGAAGGGATGCAGACGCAGGCCACCAGCGCCGAGCAGATCACCCAGGCGCTGTCGCAATTGTCGGAAGCCGCGCAGCAAACGGCCGAGTCGCTGCGCCAGTCCTCGCAGGCAATCGATGATCTCACGCTGGTCGCCAATCAGTTGCGCTCCGGTGTATCGCGTTTCAAGATCGACGTCTGAGCCCAGGCTCCTGGGCCCACTGGAACGCACCAATGCTATTTCTTCTCTTCGACCTCGACGGCGACCGTTATGCGCTCGACGCCACCGAAATCGTCGAAGTCCTGGCGTTGACGCCAACCAAGGCTATCCCCGGGGCGCCTGCCTGGGTTGCCGGCGTGATGATGCGCGATGGCGTGCCGGTGCCGGTGATCGATGTGCCGCGCCTGGCACTCGGGCGCGCCGCCCGTGCGCGGCGCTCGACCCGGCTGGTACTGGTTCGCTACGATGCCGCGCCGGATCCGCAGGACACCGCGGCGCACGCCGGTGCCGCCTCCCGCGTGCTCGGACTGATCGTCGAGCGCGCCACGCAAACGCGGCGCATCGAAGCCGCGCAATTCACTCACAGCGGCATTGACACGCCGCATGCCCGCTGGCTCGGGCCGGTGGCCGACGACACGCTCGGGCCGGTGCAATGGGTCGCTGTGCAGCACATGCTCGACGATCAGGTCAAGGCCCTGCTATTTCCACCGCAAGAGCTCGCGCAGCAGGCATCCGCCGAACCCCTCGAATTGCCGGACACCGATCGATGAATGCAATGTCCCCGACCGGCGCGGCCGACCCATGCTTTGCCGCCTGGCTACTGCAGCGAACCGGTATCGACGCCGCGACGCTCGGCGCCCATACGCTCGAACGCGCGGTGCTCGAGCGCATACGCGTGAACCATCTGTCCGGTGCCGACGGTGGTGCCGCAGGTGCGCCGGCGTCCGCTGTCGAAGCCTATTGGCATTTGCTCCACGTCTCGCCCGACGAACATCAGGCATTGGTCGAAGCGCTGGTAGTGCCCGAGACCTGGTTCTTCCGCGAACGCGAGGCGTTCGCGGCGCTCACCCAGCTCGCCTCGGTGCGGCTCGCGCGCGAACCCGGCCAGCCGTTGCGGCTGTTGAGCGCACCGTGCTCGACCGGCGAGGAGCCGTATTCGATCGCGATGGCACTGCTCGATGCCGGCATCGACGCGCAACGCTTTACGATCGACGCGCTCGACATCAGCGCGCGCGCGATTGCCCACGCCCAGACGGCGGCATATGGCCGCAACTCCTTCCGCGGCAGTGCGCTGGCGTTTCGCGAGCGACACTTCAGCGCTGCCGCGAACGGCACCTGGCAGTTGCATGAAGCGCCACGCCAGGCGGTACGCTTTGCCCAGACCAACCTGTTCGACTTATCGCCGGTCGAGGCCCGCTATGACTTCATTTTTTGCCGCAACGTGCTGATCTACTTCGACCGCGAGGCGCAGGACCGCGCGATCCGCCTGCTTGGCGCCCAGCTGGCCGAGCATGGCGCGATCTTCGTCGGGCCGGCAGAAACCGGGCTGATGATGCGCCACGCGTTTCACTCGGCGCGCCTGCCGCTGGCTTTCGCCTTCCAGCGCACACGGCCCGGTGAACCGGCGCCGCCGCCCATGCCGGTCCCGCCCAGCCGTGCCCCGCTTCGTGCGCGGCCAGCCCCCGCCCACGCGCTGCCGGCGACTGTGCCCACCGTGCCGCGCCCGGCCGTCAGGCCGGCGCCACTGGCCGTGCGC
>JAGXBI010000423.1 GCA_018971155.1 Burkholderiales bacterium | reverse complement strand
TTCTGCGCCTGCGCGACCAGCACGGTCAACTCGTCGGCCATGCGGTTGAAGTCGGTCTCCAGCATGCCGAATTCGTCCCTGCGGCGCAGCCTGAGGCGGCGCGTAAGGTCGCCGGTGCGCATCACGCCGAGCACTTCGACCAGCCGTGCCATTGGTACGGTGATCGATCTGAGCAACGCGTAGCCGGTGATCAGCGCGGCAAACAGCACGACGGCCAGCGCCATGGCCAGGGAAATTTCGGTTCCGTTGACCGAGTCCCGGATCAATTGCGTCGAGCCGCTCGCCTGGTCGTGATTTTCCAGGACCAAATCGCGCGCGGCGTGGTCGACCTTGTCCCAGGCAGAGCTCACGCGCGCGAAGTCAGCCTGGGCAGTCGTCTTGGATGTCCCGGCCTGCTCGGCGGCGTGCCTGACCAGTGCCAGGTATGCGTCCGCGGTGCTCCCGAATGCCTGGAAACGGCTCCGATCGTCGGCCCGGAACACGGTGGCCTGATACCCGGCCGAGTCGCGGTTGAATTGTTGCAGGGTTCGATCGAGCCGGTCGAGATCGCGCGCCGTGGTGGCGGCGTCGCCGTCGACGAAGACGGCTCGCTCGAGGATCGCGTAGCTCTCGCCCAGCGAGGCGCGCAGCGCCGTGGCGTAGTAGAGACCCGGCACGGAATCGCGCTGCAGGCTGACGGCTTCGCGGTCGATCGTGCGCAGGCGAATATAGGAGATTTCCGCCATGAGCAGCATAAGCAGGAAGATCAGCCCAAAACTGCACACAATACGCTTGCCCAGCGAAAAACCGCCGCTTTTGATGCTGGTCGGGGCGGAAGGGGGAAGGGACGTCGTCGCAGTGGCCATTGTTCTCAATCTCTGAGCGAGGAAGGGATTCGCCCGGCAAATCGCATTCCGGGCAAAGTGGAACAATGGTACAGAAACCGCGCAATTTCGGGAATGTTCTTATGTTGGTGGCGCGACCGCGGCAGTCGCGCGTCGACGCTGCGGGCTGCGGGCACCGAGCACCGAGCACAACGCTACACGGGGTCTTGCCGTCGGGGCCCGAGTCGCCGGCGGCGACGGCTCACGCGCCGCGCATCAGGCGCTTTTGATCTGACGCAGCGGTGCTGCGGCCTGCCCTTTGACGTCGGGCGCGCGCTCCTGCTCGCTCGATGCCAGGTAGCGCAAGCAGCACACGCGCAGAAACGACGCGAAATTGGTGACTTCACCGCGCAGGGTGGTCAGTTCATCGTACAACTTGACGACGAACTGGCTGGTGGTCAGGTTCTCGCGCTCGGCGATATCGTGGAGCACGTCCCAGAAGAGATTTTCCAGCCTGACCGTGGTGATCACGCCGTGCACGCGCAGCGAACGTGTTCGGGACTCGTAAAGCATCGGATCTGCCTTCACATAGACATTGCACATGGCGTGTCTCCTGACTCGAATGTCGCGCCTGGCCGCAAGCGCGGGCAGGGCGTGGAGGTTGGCGCGGGCGCGGCAATCACGGCGTGATTTGCGTGCCCAGGACTTTCAGAAATTCAGCGATGAAGCGAGGGTGGGCCGGCCACGCGGGCGCGGTGACCAGATTGCCGTCGACCGCCGCCTGGTCCAGTCCGATCGCCTGATACACGCCACCGGCCAGTTCCACCTCGGGCTGACAAGCAGGATACGCCGAACATTTGCGCCCCGCCAGCACATTGGCGGCGGCCAGGATCTGCGCACCGTGGCATACGGCCGCGGTGGGCTTGCCCTCGCTCATGAAGTGCCTGACGATGGCGATGACCTGCGGGTTGAGCCGCAGGTATTCCGGCGCGCGGCCCCCGGCGATGACCAGCGCGTCGTAGTCCTGCGCGCGCACCGCGGCGAAATCGGCGTTGAGCGTGAAGTTGTGACCGCGTTTTTCACTGTAGGTCTGGTCGCCCTCGAAGTCGTGAATTGCCGTCTTGATGGCTTGCCCGGACGACTTGCCGGGGCACACCGCGTGAACGATGTGCCCCACCATCAGCAACATCTGGAACGGGACCATTACCTCGTAATCCTCGGCAAAATCGCCGACCAGCATCAATATCCGCTTTTGTGCCATGACGTCTTTCTCCCATGAAAGGCGGCCTGCGGCGGCGCTGCGCGGGAGGACACCGCATCGATCTCCGATGCGGCGGGTGCCCGGCGTTGCGCGTGCCGGTTCAGGCCGAATCGCTATTCATCTTTCCCGCCTTCCGGTCAGATCACGCGCTGACGCATTTGCTCGGCGATGTGCTCGGCCTGCCTGATGGCGAGCGTGACGATCGTCAGCGTCGGGTTTTCCGCGGCACCGGTGGTGAACTGGCTGCCGTCGGAGATGAACAGATTCTTTACGTCGTGCGTCTGGCCGAACTTGTTGCACACGCCATCGGCCGCGCGCGCGCTCATCCGGCAGGTGCCGAGGTTGTGGGTG
>JAGXBI010000422.1 GCA_018971155.1 Burkholderiales bacterium | reverse complement strand
CCACCGGCCGCGCGCGCTGTTCCTCAACAGCGTGCTGCAAAACCCGCTTGGCACATCGCTCTCGCCGGCCTGCGCACACCGCATCCTGCAGTTTGCCGAGCAGTACGGCCTGTGGCTGGTGGACGACGACATCTACCGCGAGTTGGCGCCGGCCAACGCGCCGGCGCTGGCCGCCATGGACGGCTTGCACCGGGTCATTTACGTGGGCAGCTTCTCGAAGACCATCTCACCCTCGATCCGGGTCGGCTATGTCGCCTGCGCGCCGGCGCTGGCCGCCGAGCTCGCGCGCACCAAAATGATCGCCGGCCTGACCACCTCGGAAATCAACGAGCGCCTGGTGCATCTGGTGCTGACCGAAGGCGGCCACCGCAAGCACATCGAGCGGCTCACCGATCGACTGGCGCGGGCACGCAGCCGCCTGTGCGCTCAATTGACCGCCTGCGGCCTGAGCCTGCTGGCCAAACCCGACGGTGGCATGTTCGTGTGCGCGGCCCTGCCGGAGGGCACGCCCTCCTCGCGCGAGATCGCCGAGCACGCGCTCACGCAGGGAATCATGCTCGCACCCGGCGAGTTCTTCGTCACGCAGTCCGAACCGTGTCACTGGTTCCGCTTCAATGCCGCCTATTCGGACGACGCGCGCCTGTACCGCTTTCTCGAGACCACACTGAGGGCGGCACACGCCTCGTGAGGGACGCGCCGTCCGGCGCGCACCCTGTCCCGCACTCCCTGCGCACGGCCCGCGCACTGCCATGACGCACGCGGCCGCGCGCCACCCCCAGCCTGCACTGATGCGATGCAAATGCGCACCGCCGCGAGGCGCGGCATGGCACTCGTCGTGGCATCGAGGGATTGGCACGACTATTGCCTCTTGAGTCTGCGTAGTCCAATCACTTACGAAGGGAAATCAAATGAAACGACGCACGCTGTTAAACATGGCGGCCATGTCGGGGGCGCTTGCCATTCCGGGTTTGTCCTCAAAAGTTTGGGCGCAGGGCAAGAAGCCGATCAAGATCGGCATTCTGCATTCCCTGTCCGGCACGATGGCGATTTCCGAAACGTCGCTCAAGGACGTGGCGCTGATGACGGTCGACGAGATCAACCGCGCCGGCGGCGTGATGGGGCACCCGATCGAGCCGGTGGTGGTGGATCCGGCATCGAACTGGCCGCTGTTCGCCGAAAAGGCGCGGCAGTTGCTGACCCAGGACAAGGTGGCCGTGGTGTTCGGCTGCTGGACCTCGGTGTCACGCAAATCGGTGTTGCCGGTTTTCGAAGAACTCAATGGCCTGCTGTTCTACCCCGTGCAGTATGAAGGCGAGGAAATGTCGCGCAATGTGTTCTACACCGGTGCGGCGCCGAACCAGCAGGCGATTCCGGCGGTGGAATATCTGATGAGCGCCGAAGGCGGCGGCGCCAAGCGCTTCTTCCTGCTCGGCACGGACTACGTCTATCCGCGCACCACCAATCAGATTCTGCGCGGCTTCCTGCATTCGAAGGGCGTGCAGGACAAGGATATTCAGGAGGTCTATACACCGTTCGGCTACAGCGATTACCAGACGATCGTCGCCAATATCAAGCAGTTCGCCCAGGGCGGCAAGACCGCCGTGATCTCGACCATCAATGGCGACTCCAACGTGCCTTTCTACAAGGAACTCGGCAATCAGGGCCTGAAGGCGACCGACGTGCCGGTCATGGCGTTCTCGGTCGGCGAGGAAGAGTTGCGCGGCATGGACACCAAGCCGCTGGTGGGCAACCTGGCCGCATGGAACTACTTCATGTCGCTCAGGAACAAGGAGAACACCGCATTCAAGAAAGAGTGGTTCGAGTACGTCAAGCGCAAGAATCTGCCGGGCGGCAGCAAGCGCGTGACCAACGACCCGATGGAGGCGACCTACGTCGGCATGCATATGTGGAAGCAGGCGGTAGAGAAAGCCGGCACCACCAGCGTCGACAAGGTGAGAACGGCAATGATCGGCCAGACCTTCAACGCGCCTGACGGCTTCAAGCTCATGATGGACGGCAACCACCACCTGCACAAGCCCGTGATGATCGGCGAGATTCGCGCCGACGGCCAATTCAACATCGTGTGGAAGACGAAGACGGTCGTTCGTGCGCAGCCGTGGAGCCCGTATATCGCCGGCAACGACAGCAAGCCCGACATCGTCAGCTCGATCGGCGAGTTCTTGCGTCGGCGAAGCGTCGCCTAAGCAAACGATCCGCTGCGCCGGACCAAGCTTCGTGGACGGCCTGGCCGCCAGGCGCGTTCGATCGCGCCTCGCGGCGAGGCTCCGTTGCTCTTCTCAGGCTTTCATCCATGAATCGATCCTTACGCCGTTGTGCATTCGGCATCGCACTCGCCTGCTCGCTCGTGGCCTCGTCGGCATTCGCACTGACGGCGGCCGACGTGGCCCCACTCGCG
>JAGXBI010000421.1 GCA_018971155.1 Burkholderiales bacterium | reverse complement strand
GTTTGAATAATAAATGAGCGAGACGGATACTGCCAGCAGACTTTCAATGGCAGAGGAATGGCAATGGCTGGAGCACACGTATTGGGTTTGCCGCGCATCGGTGCGCACCGCGAGCTGAAATTCGCGCTGGAAAAATTCTGGCGCAAGGAAATCGACGAGACGGCATTGACGCACACCGGCCGCGCACTGCGCCACGCCAATTGGCAGGCGCAGCGCGAGGCGGGCGCCGCGGCGGGGCTCGGCGGCCTGGATAGGGTGACGGTGGGCGATTTTGCCTGGTACGACCACGTGCTGAACACGCTCGCGCATGTCGGCGGGCTGCCGGCACGCTTCGGCTTCGATGCCCGCGATCTCGATCTGGACGCCTACTTCGCCATGGCGCGCGGCAACGCCGCCCAGCCGGCGTTGGAAATGACGAAGTGGTTCGATACCAATTATCACTACCTGGTGCCGGAATATAGTCCGGCAACGACCTTCGGGGAGGGCGTGAATTGGCTGTTCGACGAGGTGGCCGAGGCGCAGGCGCTCGGTCATCCGGTCAAGGCGGTGCTGGTCGGCCCGCTCACGCTGCTGTATCTGGGCAAGGAGAAGGACGGC
The DNA here is from genome assembly GCA_018971155.1 of Burkholderiales bacterium. Taxonomy (GTDB): domain Bacteria; phylum Pseudomonadota; class Gammaproteobacteria; order Burkholderiales; family Burkholderiaceae; genus Pandoraea. Next base: position 1,819 of record JAGXBI010000421.1, on the reverse strand, counting down.
CTGGCCGATCGCCTGACGCTCCTGCCGGCTCTGCTGGCGCAGTATGAGCGCCTGTTGGCGCGGCTCCGTGCGCAGGGCGTGGCATGGGTGCAGATCGACGAGCCGTTGTTTGCACTCGATTTGCCTGCCGCCTGGCTGGCCGCGGCCGCGCCGGCCTATCGCCGGCTGGCGCCGCTCGCGCCGCGTATTTTGCTGACCACATATTTCGGCGACGTCAGCGAGCATGCGGCCTTGCTCAAGGCCCTGCCGGTGGCCGGCCTGCACCTCGACCTGGCCCGCGCACCGCAGCAGCTCGCCACGTTTGTCGATGGCTACCCGGCCGACAAGGTGCTCTCATGCGGCGTGGTCGACGGGCGCAACGTATGGCGGCACGATCTGGCCGGCTCGCTCGCGTTGCTCGCGCCCGCGCACGCGGCGCTGGGCGATCGGCTCTGGGTGGGCTCGAGCTGCTCGCTGCTGCATGCGCCGGTCGATGCGCGCCTGGAGACCCAACTGGACGACGAGCTGCGCGCGTGGCTGGCGTTCGGTCGCCAAAAGCTCGACGAGATTGCGGTGCTGCGCCGGGCGCTCACGGATGGCGTGGCATCGGTGCAGGCCGCATTCGACGATACCGCCCGGGCGCTGGCGGCGCGCCGCAGCTCGCCGCGCATTCACAATCCGGTCGTGCGCCGCAAGCTCGACGGTCTGAGCGAGGCCGATGCGCGCCGCCGCAGCGACTACGCGACGCGCATCGCCGCGCAACAGGCGTGGCTCAAGCTGCCGCTGCTGCCGACCACCACCATCGGCTCGTTCCCGCAAACCGCCGAGATTCGCGCCGCGCGCGCCGGCTTCAAGCGCAAGCAGTTGACGCATCTCGATTATCTGGAAGCGATGCGCGCGCAGATTCGCCTGGCGATCGAAAAGCAGGAATCCTATGGACTGGACGTGCTGGTGCATGGCGAGGCCGAGCGCAACGACATGGTCGAGTATTTCGGCGAGCTGCTGTGGGGCTATGCGATCACCGAGAACGGCTGGGTGCAAAGCTACGGTTCGCGCTGCGTCAAGCCGCCGGTGATCTACGGCGATGTGTACCTGCCCGAACCGATGACGGTGACCTGGAGCGCCTATGCGCAAAGCCTGACGAGCAAACCGGTCAAGGGAATGCTGACCGGGCCGGTGACGATGCTGCAGTGGGCCTTCGTGCGCGACGATCAGCCGCGCGAGCGCACCGCTTTGCAGATCGCGCTGGCGCTGCGCGACGAGGTGCTCGCCCTGGAAAAAGCCGGCGTGCGGGTGATCCAGATCGACGAGCCGGCACTGCGCGAAGGCCTGCCGCTGCGCCGGCGCGACTGGGCGGAATATCTCGACTGGGCGGTGCGGGCTTTCAAGGTAGCCTCATGCGCGGTGGCCGACGATACGCAAATTCACACGCATATGTGCTACTCGGAGTTTCACGACATTCTGCCGTCGATCGCGGCGCTCGATGCCGACGTGATCTCGATCGAGACCACGCGCTCCGACATGGAACTGCTCGATGCCTTCGAGGCGTTCGACTATCCGAATGAAATCGGCCCCGGCGTGTATGACATTCACTCGCCGCGCGTGCCCGCGCAGGCCGAGATGGAGCGCTTGATCGAGGCTGCGCTGGCGCGCATTCCGGCCCAGCGGCTGTGGGTGAATCCCGATTGCGGGCTGAAGACGCGCGATTGGGCTCAGGTCGACCCGGCGCTCACCGCGATGGTCGCGGCGGCTCAGGCGGTGCGGGCCAGGCTGCCGGACCACGGCGGCGCGGGCCTTGCGGCCCGCCTGGCCGCGCTGCCTGCTAGGGGTGCATCAGCGG
>JAGXBI010000420.1 GCA_018971155.1 Burkholderiales bacterium | reverse complement strand
CGGCCGCTGATCGCGCCGGCGCGCAAGTCCGCAGCGCGCTGAAACGACGGCGGCCGCCGCGTCGCTGGTTTGCCAGCGATTCGGACATAAGATAAGATCATCATACAACTTGGCGAGGTGCTTCATCGCGCCTTGCATGGAGACAAAGATGAACATCGTGGTCACGGGTGCGGCAGGCTTTCTCGGCAAGCGTCTGATCAAGGCGCTACTGGAACGAGGAGAGCTGCGCGACCGGCACGGGCAGCGGCAACGCATCGAAAAAATCAGCGCGTTCGACGTGGTCCCGCTGGCCGGTATCGACGACCCCCGGGTGCAGGCCATCTCCGGCGACATCGCCGATAAGGCCGAGCTCGAGCGCCTGATCGGGCCAGACACCGCAAGCGTCTTTCATCTCGCCGCGATTGTCTCGGGCCAGGCCGAGCAGGACTTCGATCTCGGCATGCGCATCAACTTCGATGCCACGCGCGCGCTGCTCGAACGCATTCGCGCACTCGGCAGCGGGGCGCGATTCGTGATGACGAGCTCGGTCGCGGTATTCGGCGGCACCTTGCCGCACACGGTCGAAGACTCGCACGTGTGGGCGCCGCAAAGCTCCTACGGTACCGAGAAGGCGCTGGCCGATCTGCTGCTGGCCGATTACAGTCGACGCGGATTCGTCGACGGCCGCAGCCTGCGCATGCCGACCGTGGTGGTGCGCCCCGGCAAGCCGAATCGCGCCGCCTCGAGTTTCGCCAGCGGCATCATCCGCGAGCCGATCAACGGGGTTGAGGCGGTTTGCCCGGTCGCAGCGCAAACACCGATGTGGCTGATCTCGCCCGGGTGCGCCATCGACAATCTGCTGCATGGCCATGAACTGCTCGCCGCACAACTGAGCGGCGGCCGGGTGATCAACCTGCCCGGCCTGTCGGTGACGGTTGGCGAAATGCTCGACTCGCTGCGTCGCATCGCCGGCAGCGAAGCGGCCAATCGGGTGCGCTTCGAGCCCGACCCGGCCATCGAGCGTATCGTCAACTCGTGGCCGGGCAACTTCTCGGCCGACTATGCGCGTGCGCTCGGCTTCGTGGCCGATACGAGCTTCGACGACGTGGTGCGCGCGTTCATTCGGGACAACGCCGGCGCCGCCCTGTGACTCCTCTTGCCTCGTGTAATGCGACCATGACAACCTCCTCCGCACTGCTGGGCTGCATCGCCGACGATTTCACCGGGGCAACCGATCTGGCCAATATGCTGGTGCGTGGCGGCATGCGCACCGTTCAGACCATCGGCGTGCCGGCCGGGCCGCTGGCGGCCGAAGCCGAAGCCGTGGTGGTCGCGCTCAAGACCCGCACCGCGCCGCGTGCCCAGGCTGTGGCCGAATCATTGGCCGCGCTGGCGTGGCTGCGCTCGCTCGGCTGCCGGCAGTTCTATTTCAAATACTGCTCGACCTTCGATTCGACCGACGAGGGCAACATCGGCCCGGTCGCCGAAGCGTTGATGGCCGCGCTCGACGCGCCACTCGCGATCGCCTGCCCGGCGTTTCCCGAGAATGGACGCACGGTCTATCGGGGACATCTGTTCGTCGGTGATGTGCCACTCAATGAATCGGGCATGCAGAACCACCCGCTCACGCCCATGACCGATGCCAATCTGGTGCGCGTGCTGCAACGGCAAACCGCCGCCAAAGTCGGGCTGCTGCGCTACGACGCGATCCAGCGTGGCGTCGAGGCGGTGCGCGCCAGGCGCGCGTCGCTCATGGCCGACGGCGTGCGCCTGGCCATCGCCGATGCGATCTCCGACAGCGATCTATATACGCTGGGCGCCGCATGCGCGGACGATATATTGCTCACCGGCGGCTCCGGCCTCGCACTCGGCTTGCCGGGCAATTTCTCGCGCGCCGGGCTGTTGCCAATGGCCGACCAAGCGCGGCGCCTGCCCACCGTCGGGCTGCCATCGGCCGTGCTGTGCGGCAGTTGCTCGCGCGCGACGCAAGCCCAGGTGGTCCATTGGATCGGCCTCGGCAGGCCGGCATTTCGGATCGATCCGTTCGCGCTGGCGCATGGCCAGCCGGTCGCCGACGACGCAGTGGCATTTGCGCAGGGCCATCTCGACAGCGGGCCGGTCCTCATCTACACCACGGGTTCGCCGCAAGAGGTCGGCGCGGTGCAACGCCAGCTCGGCGCGGCGGCATCAGGCGAGCTCGTCGAGCAGGCGCTGGCCTGTATTGCCAGGCGGCTCTTCGAGATCGGCGTGCGGCGCTTCGTCGTTGCCGGCGGCGAGACCTCCGGCGCGGTCGTCAATGCGCTCGGCGTGCGCGCATTGCGGATCGGGCCACAGATCGACCCCGGCGTGCCGTGGACGGTATCGCTCGGCGACGAGCCGCTCGCGCTTGCCTTGAAGTCCGGCAATTTCGGCACCGAAGATTTTTTCAGCAAGGCCCTGGCATTGCTGGATACCCACTCGGAGACCACTCAATGAGC
>JAGXBI010000070.1 GCA_018971155.1 Burkholderiales bacterium | reverse complement strand
GTTAGCGCTTGCGCACGATTTGATGCGGACGGACGAGGTAAGCTGGCGTCGACAGGCCGCTCCAGATATGCACCAGGCGAGTGAACGGCGAAATCAGGAAGATCGTGAAGCCCAGCGCGATATGCGTCTTGTAGACGAGCGGCACACCCACCAGGAGGTCCGGGCTGCCGGGGGCGAAGGTGACGATGCCCTTGACGTAATCGCTCAACGTCTCGAACATGATGCCGTCCATATGCGCCATCGACATGGGCACCGTTGCCAGGCCGAGCGCGAGCTGTACCCACAATGCCAGCAGCACCACGATGTCCGCGCGCGTGCTGTTGACGCGAATGCGCGGGTCGGACAGGCGGCGATAGAGCAGTATCGACAGCCCGATGATCGCGACGATGCCGGCGCTGCCGCCACCGACCATGGCGATCAGCTGGTGCTGGGATGCGTTCAGGAACGGAGACACCATCCAATGCGGCGCGAGGAAGCCGGCGAAATGGCCGGCCACTACGACCAGCACACCAAAGTGAAACAGGTTGCTTCCGAGGCGCAATTGGCGCCGCCGCAACAACTGGGATGAATCACTTTTCCATGTGTATTGCTCGCGGTCGAAGCGGATCAGGCTGCCGATCAACCATACCGCGAGGCAGATATAAGGATAGATGCCAAACAGGAAAGTGTTGACGAAGTGCGGGCTCATGGAACTGCTCCAACTAGAAAATTGCGATCCGGGCGGCGCTGCGATGCCGCTCGACGATGGCGTCCGGGCTAACGCGCGGGCCGCTTTTCATAAAAATGCACGGGTTGCGGCGTCGTTCCAAGCGCGCCCGGCGCGCCCAGAAAGCTCACCGGCGGCTCTTCCCACTCCCGGTCGAGCGCTTCGTGGTCGGGTTCGCCCGGCTCGCTCGCGGTTTGCGCGGCGCCACCGGGCTGACGAACCTCGCCGGCAAGGGCGAGCACGGCATCGACAGCCGCCGCATACGGCGTGTCCAGGTCGCTCAACGAATTCGCCAGGTTACTCACGATATGGCTGATTTCACCGAGCAGCCCTCGCGCCTCGTCATGCTCGAGTTGGGCGAGAAATTCCAGGAACACCGGCAGATAGTCGGGCAGTTCACCATTGCTCAGTGCCAGCCCGTGCGCCTCGTAGGTAGTCAGCAAATCGACCATCGCCTGGCCGCGTTCGCGTGATTCTCCATGCACGTGCTCGAACAAATAGAGCGACGCAGTGCGGGAGCGATCGAAAGTGTCGACGTAGTATTCCTGCGACTCGATGAGCGTTCGGACCGACAGTTGATCGATCAGCGTGCCCAGGTTCGCGCGCACGCCGGGCGGCAGCGCGCCCGCTTCGCCCAGCGTGGCACGGATCTCGCCGAGCGAGTCGAGCAGCGCTTGATCAGGGTAGTCGAGCAGGGCGCTGAGCATGCTCAATATCAATCGATTATGCTGGGCCATCATTTTTCCACCATCTGTATCGGAATTGTTTTGCGTTGGGCCGATGGCCCCTTGTTGCCGGCGAACAGGCTGCCTTCGCTGGCGCCGCCGGAACATCCGTTGCCAAACGAGAAGCCGCATGAGGAACGCAACTCGAAGGCGTTCTCCGCATATTCCCGATGCGCGGTCGGAATCACGAAGCGATCCTCGTAGTTGGCGATCGCCAGGTAGCGGTACATTTCCTCGACCTGGGCCACATCCAGGGACACATCGTCGAGCAGTGCCGGCGTCTCGCGGCGTTCGACGTGACGCTCGCGCATGAAGGCGCGCATGGCCAGCAGACGCTTGAGCGCGAGCTTCACGGGTGCTTCGTCGCCAGCCGTGAGCAGGTTGGCGAGATAGCGCAGCGGGATGCGCAGCGCATCGACATCGGGCAGCAGGCCGTTCATGCCCAGGCGTCCGTCATTGGCCGCCGCATTGATCGGCGAGAGCGGCGGCACATACCAGACCATCGGCAAGGTCCGGTATTCGGGGTGCAGCGGGAAGGCGATCTTCCATTCCATTGCCATCTTGTAGACTGGCGAATGACGTGCCGCCTCGAGCCAGCTTGCCGGCACGCCGTCGCGTTCGGCCTGCTCGCGCACCGCCGGATCGTTGGGGTCGAGGAAGATCGACAGCTGGGCTTCGTACAGATCCTGCGGATCGGCTGCCGAGGCCGCCTCTTCGATGCGGTCGGCGTCGTACAGCAGCACGCCGAGATAGCGGATCCGGCCCACGCAGGTTTCGGAGCAGACCGTTGGCTGGCCGGCTTCGATACGCGGATAGCAGAAAATGCATTTCTCCGATTTGCCGCTTTGCCAGTTGTAATAGATTTTCTTGTAAGGGCAGCCCGATACGCACATGCGCCAGCCGCGGCATTTGTCCTGATCGATCAGCACGATGCCGTCTTCCTCGCGCTTGTAGATCGCGCCGGAAGGGCAGGAAGCCGCGCAGGCCGGGTTCAGGCAGTGTTCGCAAAGCCTGGGCAGGTACATCATGAAGGTGTTCTCGAACTCACCGTAGATGTCGGTCTGCACCTGGTCGAAGTTGTAGTCCTGCTTGCGCTTTTCGAATTCGCCGCCGAGAATTTCTTCCCAGTTGGGGCCCCATTCGATTTTCTCCATCCGCTCGCCGGAGATCAGCGAACGCGGGCGCGCCACTGGACTGCCCTTGCTGGCCGGCGCCTCCTGCAGATGCGCATAATCAAAGGTGAACGGCTCGTAATAGTCGTCGATTTCTGGCAGATTGGGGTTGCCGAAAATGTTCGCCAGAACACGCCATTTGCTGCCGGCACGCAGGTCGATCTTGCCATTCGCCTTGCGCTTCCAGCCGCCCTGCCAGCGATTCTGATTTTCCCAGTCCTTCGGATAGCCGATACCGGGTTTGGTCTCGACGTTGTTGAACCACGCGTATTCCATGCCCTCGCGCGAGGTCCAGACGTTCTTGCAAGTGACGGAACAGGTATGGCAGCCGATGCATTTGTCCAGATTCAGGACCATGCCGATTTGTGCGCGAATTTTCATTGCTTTTCTCCTGACCGGCCATGATTCGAAGCCAGCGCCGGTGCGGGCATTCGAGTGGGGGATGAGCCGTCTTTCCAATCGACCGTTGCCATTTTCCTGACGATGACGAATTCGTCACGATTGGCGCCGACCGTGCCGTAATAATTGAAGCCGTAGGACAGCTGCGCGTAGCCGCCGATCATGTGGGTTGGCTTGAGCAAAACCCGGGTGACCGAGTTGTGAATGCCGCGCACGCCGCTGATCTCGGTGCCTGGCGTATTGATGATCTTCTCCTGTGCGTGGTACATGAATACCGCACCGGCCGGAATGCGCTGGCTTACCACGGCGCGTGCGGCCAGCGCACCGTTGACGTTGAACGCCTCGATCCAGTCGTTGTCGACCACGCCGATTTTCTTCGCGTCGACTTCCGAGATCCAGACGATCGGACCGCCGCGCGAGAGCGTGAGCATCAGCAGATTGTCGGTATAGGTACTGTGAATCCCCCACTTCTGATGTGGCGTGAGGAAGTTCAGCGCGATTTCCGGATTGCCGTTGGAGCGATGGCCGGCGGTCTGGCCGATGCTGCGGGTGTCCACCGGCGGCTTGTAGACGCACAGCGCCTCGCCGAAGTCGCGCATCCAGGGGTGATCCTGATAAAGCTGCTGGCGGCCCGACAGGGTGCGCCATGGAATCAGCTCGTGCACGTTGGTGTAGCCGGCGTTGTAGGACACATGCTCGGATTCGATACCGCTCCAGGTCGGCGACGAGATGATCTTGCGCGGTTGCGCCTGAATGTCACGAAAGCGGATGCGTTCGTCCTCTCTGGCGCGCGCGAGGTGCGTGTGGTCGATCCCGGTGCGGGCCGACAGCGCTTGCCAAGCCTTGACGGCCACCCCGCCATTGGTCTCCGGGGCCAGCGACAGGATGACTTCAGCCGCGTCGATGCCGGACAGAATCTGCGGCCGGCCTTGCGAGATGCCTTCGTCGCGGACCGAGGAGTTCAGGTCGCGCAATTGCTCGACCTCGTCGCCGGTTTGCCAGTTGATGCCTTTGCCGCCGTTGCCCAGCGAATCGAGCAGCGGGCCAAGCGAGGTGAATTGACGGTAGATGTTCGGGTAGTCGCGCTTGACCACCGTCACATTCGGCATCGTCTTGCCTGGAATCGGTTCGCATTCGCCGTGACCCCAATCGGCGATTTCGCCGTTTTGGGCAATCTCCCCGGCGCTGTCATGCTGCAGCGGCGAGAGCACCACATCCTGCTCGACGGCCAGGTGGCCGCGCGCGAGGGTGGAAAATTCACGCGCGATGCCTTTGTAGATATCCCAGTCGCTTTTGGCCTGCCATGCGGGATCGACGGCCGCCGACAGCGGATGAATGAACGGGTGCATGTCGGACGTGTTCATGTCGTCCTTTTCGTACCACGTGGCCGTAGGCAGGACGACATCCGAGTACAGGCAGGTCGTCGACATGCGGAAGTCCAGCGTCACGACCAGATCAAGCTTTCCTTCGGGTGCCTGATCGTGCCACTTCACTTCCTTGGGCAGAACGCCTGCGCTGGCGCCCAGATCCTTGCCTTGCACGCCGTGTTCCGCGCCGATCAAATGCTTGAGGAAATATTCGTGGCCCTTGCCGGACGATCCGAGCAAGTTGGAGCGCCAGACAAACAGATTGCGCGGGAAATTTTCCGGCGCATCCGGGTCGACGCAGGACATCTCCAGCGAGCCGTCCCTGAGCGCCTGTGCCACATAGGCGGCGGCGCCGGTCGCGCCCGCCGCGCGCCCGATGTCCAGCGGATTGGTCTTGAGCTGCGGTGCGGAAGGCAGCCATCCCATGCGCTCGGCGCGCACGTTGTAATCGATCGGACTGTCGGAGAGGGCCGGCTGTCCCGCCAGCGGCGACAGCAGTTCGCTGATTTTCATCGTTTCATAGCGCCACTGATCGGTGTGCGCGTAGAAAAATGATGTGCCGTTCATGGCCCGGTTCGGACGATACCAATCGGTGCCGAACGCCAGCGGAAGCCAGCCGGTTTGCGGCCTGAGCTTTTCCTGGCCGACGTAGTGCGACCAGCCGCCACCCGAGCGGCCGATGCAGCCGCACATGATGAGCAGGTTGATGATCGCGCGATAGCTCATGTCCATGTTGAACCAGTGGTTCAGGCCGGCGCCGAGAATCACCATCGACTTGCCCTGCGTCTTGTCGGCGTTGTCGGCGAACTCGCGCGCCACGGCGATGACGTCCTGGCGTTTGACGCCGGTGATCCGTTCCTGCCAGGCCGGCGTATAGGGCACGTCGTCGTCGAAGCTGCCGGCCACGTTCGGGCCGCCGAGCCCCTGATCCACGCCGTAGTTGGCCACGAACAGGTCATACACGGTGGCGACCAGCACTTCGCCGTTGCGCGTTTGCAGCTTGCGTACGCCGATGCGGCGTGGCAGCACACTGTCATGGCCGGTGTGGGCGAAGTGGGTATGCTCGACGTTGCCGAAATAGGGGAACGCGACATCGACCACTTCGTCATGCGCCGCAGCGAACGACATCGCCGGGCGAATCCGCTGTCCCTGCGCGTCTTCCTCCTTGAGGTTCCATTTACCGGCGTCGCCGCCTTCCTTCTGGCCCCAGCGAAAGCCGATCGATCCGAGGGGGGCCACTGGTTTGCCGCTCACTTCGTCGAACGCGACGGTTTTCCAGTCAGCGTTGTTGTCCTGGCCGAGTGCATCGTCGAATTCCGCGGCGCGCAGCATCCGCTCCGGCACGTAATGATCGCCCTGCTTAACCACGCGCACCAGCAGGGGCATGTCGGTATAGCGGCGGCAGTACTCGGCGAAATACTCGCTCTTGGCGGCCACGTGAAACTCTTTGAGTACGACGTGCCCCATCGCCAGCGCGAGCGCCGCATCCGTGCCTTGCTTGGGATGCAGCCAGATATCGCCGAACTTCGCACCTTCGGCGTAGTCGGGGAATACCGATACCACCTTGGTGCCGCGGTAGCGCACCTCGGTCATGAAGTGCGCGTCGGGTGTGCGGGTCTGCGGTACGTTGGAGCCCCACATCATGATGAACGTGCTGTTGTACCAGTCCGCCGATTCCGGTACGTCCGTCTGTTCGCCCCACGTTTGCGGCGAGGCGGGCGGCAGGTCGCAGTACCAATCGTAGAAGCTCAGGCCGACGCCACCGATCAGCGAGAGATAGCGACTGCCGGCCGCGTACGAAACCATCGACATCGCCGGAATCGGCGAGAAGCCGATGATCCGGTCGGGGCCATATTTCTTGATGGTATGTACATTGGATGCGGCGACGATCTCGTTGACCTCATCCCAGCTCGCGCGCACGAAGCCGCCCAGGCCGCGACGCCTTACGTATGAGGCGCGCGCCTTGGGATCGTCGACGATCGCGCGCCAGGCCTCGACCGGTTCCAGGCTCAGCCGCTTCTCGCGCCATTGCGTGAGCAGCGCACTGCGAACCAGCGGGTATTTGAGGCGATTTGCGCTGTACAGGTACCAGGAATACGAGGCACCGCGCGCGCAGCCCCGCGGCTCGTGATTCGGCATGCCGGCACGGGTGCGCGGATAGTCGGTCTGCTGGGTCTCCCAGGTCACGATGCCGTTTTTGACGTAAATCTTCCACGAGCACGAACCGGTGCAATTGACGCCGTGCGTCGAGCGGACGATTTTGTCATGTTGCCAGCGTTGCCGGTAGCCGTTTTCCCATTTTCGGTCTTCCTGGGTGGTCATCCCATGACCGTCGGAGAATTTGGGCCGGGCCGAGGAGAAGTAGCGCAATCTATCCAGAAAGTGGCTCATAGGTATCTCAGGTCGTTGCCTTCGGGTGGGCAGGGTGAGTGAAACAGAGGGCGGTGGTCGATTCGCGGGCCGCGCGGCCCGCAGGGAGCCGCCGCCCGGATCTGGCGAGACCGCTCATGCGCCGGCGCGCGAGCCGGCTGCCGCATGGCCGGCGCCGCCGGCCACGCGCGGCTTGACGCCGTTGCGCTTGACGTAAAGCAGGCTCGTCAGTGCCAGGCTCGCGATGGCCAGAACGATATAGATCATGTAGCCGCGCGCATAACCGATTTCGCCCATTGACTGCGCGATCCGCCCCAGCAGCGGCGGCATCACGAATCCACCGAGCGCGCCCAGCCCACCGACCCAGCCGGCGGTGCCGCCGACGGCATCGGGCACGTAATGTGGCACCAGCTTGAAGATGGCCGCGTTGGCCACGCCCATGCCGGCGCCGACCAGGAACTCGCCGGCCACCGTCAGCCAGAAGTTTTGTGAGACGGTCATCAGCACAGCGCCAACCAGCAACGTTGTGAACGACGCCAACGCGACTTTTTCTCCACCGAAGCGGTCCGACCAACTGCCGCCAGGCACACGGATGATGGAGGCGAACAGCGAGAAGCCGGCGGTCAGCGCGACTGCGACCCAGCCCGGCGCTTTGTAGAAAGAGGTCCAGAAAGTCGGCAGCCAGGCGGTCAGCGCCAGGAAGCCACCGAAGGAGGTGAAATACAAGGCCACCAGGGGCCAGGTGCGCCAGCTGGCCGCTGAATCGAGCAGGGTGCGCAGCACGCTGGTTGCCGGGAACATCTCCTGGCCGTGGGTTTTGGCCAGCGCCTGCGCCTCGTCTACCGGCATGCCCTGCTGGCTGCGCAGTTGGAAATACGGTGCATTGAAGCCAAGGAAGAAATACAGCACGATGCCGACCAGCACGATGGCCAGCGAAACCAGGTAGCCAACCCATAAGCCACCTGCGGCAATGATCAGCGGCAGCAAAATCGCGACCAGGCCCGGAGAGGTGTTGCCCAGCCCGGCGTAGATCGCGAGGGCCTTGCCCTGCCCGGACTTCGGAAACCAGTAGGAGACCTGTCCGATCCCCACGGAGAACGTTGCTATCCCGCAACCGCCGAGCGCCCCGAAGAACAGTAGCAGGGGGTAGTGCGCCTGGGTCAGATTATTGGGATAGAGGGTCAAAAGCATCCAGTACAGTCCGGCAATGCCGACCACCGAAGTGAGCAGCAGCGCCAGGAACGGGAGCTTGCCGCCGTTGCGGTCGACCCAGGCGCCGAACGGAATGCGCAGGAGCGACCCGGTGAGCATCGGCATCGCCACCAGAAATCCTACCTGCGACGGGCCGAGTTTCATGACCTCGATGAAGCTGCGCGCGGTGGGACCGAACAGCGAGACTGCGCCGAAGCCGATGAAAAATCCGATCGTTGCGCCGATCAGGGAGCGTTTCGCACTGCCATGAATGTCATGAGTGCTCGGGGATGAAGATGCCATTTCCTTCCTCGCTGAATATCTGGTCAGAATCTGTTTCCGGGGCGGTGGCCCCTGTGCTTGGTTGTCGGCCCTGGCTCGGGAGTGAACCCGGTATCGCCGAGGTATCGCAATTTGCTTTTTTAAAGGCTACCGAGATGGTTATATCGCGCCATGACAAATATCAAAGTTGCTGCCACATTTGCGCGAAATGCCGAAAAGCCTCGTCATTCGGACCTGTGCGGCAGGGGTGCGGCACTCTGTCACAGGGACAAGCGCACGATGTTCCATTTAATATGCATATAACATGCCTATTAACAAAAGGAACCCATGATGACTCCCGAGCAAATCGCTGTCGTGCAGGCGACCGTCCCCGTACTGGAAGTTCACGGCGAAGACATTACGCGGCACTTTTATCGCCGCATGTTCACGCATCACCCCGAGTTGAAGAACATCTTCAATCAGGGACATCAGGCCAGCGGCAATCAGCAACGCGCGCTGGCCGGCGCCGTGTATGCCTATGCGCGCAACATTGCGAACCCGGGCGTGCTGGAAGCGGCATTGACCCGTATCGCGCACAAGCATGTGAGCCTGGGCATCGAGCCGGCCCAATACTCGATCGTGGGCACCCATCTGCTGGCGTCGATTCGCGAGGTGCTGGGCGAGGCCGCGACCGACGAGATTCTCGACGCCTGGAAGGCCGCTTACGGACAGCTGGCCGATCTATTGATCGCGCAGGAAGCCTCGTTGTACGAGGCAAACGATGCCGTGCCCGGCAGCTGGCGCGGCTGGCGCAAATTGAAAGTGGAGCGAAAAGTTCGGGAGAGCAGCGAGATCACGTCGTTTTATCTGGTGGCTTCCGACGGCAGCGCCTTGCCGACGTTTCGCCCCGGGCAGTACGTCAGCGTCAAGCGGCATATTCCCGGCCTCGAGCTGGAGCAGCCCCGCCAATACAGTCTGTCGGACGCCCCTCATGGCCGCTGGCTGCGCATTTCGGTCAAGCGTGAAGACGGCGACGCGGCTGCGCAACGGCCGGCGGGATGGGTATCGAGCGAGCTGCACGCCAACCTCAATGAGGGGGACGAGCTGCACGTCAGCGCGCCGTATGGCGATTTCTATCTGGATGAATCGCGCGACACGCCGGTCGTAATGATCAGCGGCGGCGTGGGACTCACGCCGATGATGTCGATGCTCAATGCGCTGGTATGGCAAGGCAGCCGGCGGCGCGTGCTGTTCGTGCACGCTTGCCGCGACGCTCAAGTGCATGCCATGAAAACGCGCCTGAACCGCATCGTCGAGGAATGCCCGCAAGTCACGCGCGCGGTGTTTTATGAAACCGTCACGCCCCAGGATGTGCGCGGGCGGGATCATGACTTCGCCGGTCTCGTCGATCTCGACGCGTTGGGCGAAGCCTTGCTGATGCCGCAGGCCGACTACTATTTGTGCGGTCCGTTGCCGTTCATGCAGGCGCAGCGCGATGGCTTGCTGGCGCGCGGCGTGGATGCAGAGCGCATCCATTGGGAGGTTTTCGGGTCCGGCAACTGAGCGCCGGATACCCGGCGATCCACCCATACCTATCAGGCATACCCGCCGGATCGTCGCGCGGGTAGCTGCAAATCAATCAAGGGGAGCTGCGGGCTCCCCTTGCGCATTTTCCCTCTCCGGTTTTTCTCTGCCGCGCGGCGCACTTCGGTTCCGCGTGCCCCGTAACGGTTGCGCCTTGCGTACCGATCGACAGGATCCCCACCGGGGCTGATTCCGATGCTGTCGGATTGTTTTATTCATAAGTAAAACATTATGAAAACAATAATAACAATTTAATTTTAATTATATTGAAAGACTTTCATCATGCCAGCTCGGATTGGCTGCGCGGCATGCCATTGAAAGGCGCGGCGCGGCATCACAGTGGAGGAGCCCTCTTCAATGGCGTACCCCGAGCCCCAAGCCGGCGTCAAGCGCTGGTTGCTCAGCTTTGTGCCGAGCCAGGTCGCCGTGCGCTGGCCGGAGCGCCTGCGCGCATGCCTTGGCGCGCTGCTGGGGATCGCCCTGACCGGCGGCTCGACAGCTTTCCTGCTCGGCTCGACGACAGCGATTCCCATGCTGGTCGCCCCGATGGGCGCCTCCACCGTATTGCTGTTCGCGGCGCCGGCCAGTCCGCTGGCGCAGCCCTGGTCGATCATCGGCGGGAATATCGTGGCCGCTGTGGTTGGAGTTGCGTGCGCGCAATGGATAGCCAGTCCGCTCGATGCCGCGGCGCTGGCCGTGTCGCTGGCAATCGGTGTCATGCTGGTACTGCGCTGCCTGCATCCGCCCTCGGGCGCCGTGGCGCTGACTGCCGTGCTCGGCGGGCCTTCGATCCATGCCATGGGTTACGGCTTTGTACTGGCGCCGGTGGCCCTGCAGTCTTTCGCCCTGCTCGGGGCCGCGCTGATTTATCACGCAGTCACCGGGCATCGCTACCCGCACGGCGGTATCCAACTCGCGGAGCCGGCGGCTTCCGATGCCGGGCCGGTCGCCGCGGGCATTACGCATGCCGACGTCGAGGCAGTGCTGCGTCGGCGCACCGAATGGCTCGACATCGATCCTGCCGATCTGGAGGCCCTGTTGCGCGAGACTGAGTGGCAAGCGTATGCGCGCACCTTCAGCGAACTCAGCTGCGGCGACATCATGTCGCGTCGGATGCGCGCCGTGCCCGCCACCGCGACGCTGGATGCGGCTCGCCGCCTTTTGAGCGAGCAGGGGGTCGGGGTGCTGCCTGTGATCGATGCGGGCCGTCGAGTGATCGGCTGCGTCGCGCTCGAAGACCTGCGCCATGCGCGGACCGAGGGGTGGGCGGCCAGGCTCATTGGCGCTATGCTGCGGCCCTGGCAGGAGACTGCTGCAGGCATCGCCACGGTTGATCGGACGGTAATGCGCGACGACCAGAGTGGCACGGTGGATGCCAACGCATCGATCGCCGAATTGGTGCCGCTGTTTGCGCAATCGGAGCGCCAATGCGTCGCCGTGCTCGATGCGAACCGGCAACTTGCCGGCATTATCACGCAGGCGGATTTGATCGCCGGCATGTACCGTTACACCCGAGCGCCGCAGCGGGCCGCGGCCTGAGGCTGCCGCCGGCGGCCCGAGCCCAGGAGGCGCCCCCATGAAAATCTGGCAATGCTCGATATGTGGTTTCATCTATGACGAGGCCCTGGGCCTGCCCGACGAAGGGCTGGCCCCCGGCACGCGCTGGGAAGATGTGCCGGCGAGCTGGTCATGCCCGGAGTGCGGCACGGCCAAGAGCGATTTCGACATGGTCGAGCAAGGCTGAGCGGACATGACGACCGCCAAAGCGCCCATTGCCATTATCGGTAGCGGACTGGCCGGATACAACGTGGCGCGCGAAGTGCGCAAGCGCGACAGGCAGGCGCCGATACTGCTGGTGAGCGCCGAGCGCGGCGATTTCTATTACAAGCCTGGGCTGTCCACGGCCCTCGCACAGGGAAAAACGGCCGCGATGCTGGTTGGAACGCCCGCGGACGAAATGGCCCGCTCGCTCGAGCTTACGCTTGTGGCCGACACCGAAACCACGGCGCTCGACCTCGAGCGTCAGCGCATCCTCACGTCGCGAGGGGAATTCGACTACGGCAAATTGGTGTTGGCGCTGGGCGCCGACCCTATCGTCCTGCCGATCGGCGGCGATGGCGCGGCCGATTGCCTGTCGGTCAACGATTTGGCCGGTTATGCCGTCTGGCGCACGCAGCTCGCGCCGGCGCGGCGCGTGGCGGTGATGGGCGCGGGCCTGATTGGATGCGAGTTCGCCAATGACTTGCTGCATGCCGGCATGACTCCGGTCGTCATCGATCCCAATCCATTGCCGCTGGCCACCTTGATCCCGCCCACGGCGGGTCAGGCACTGCGCGACGCTTTGGCGGCGGCCGGCGTGCAATGGCGGCTGGGCGCCGCGGTCAGCACGATCGAGCGGGTCGCGAGCGGCTTGTGCCTGAAATTGACCGATGACCGGATGGTCGTGGCCGACCTCGTGCTATCGGCCGTCGGCCTGCGGCCCCGCACCGGTCTGGCCCGGGCTTGCGGCCTGAGTGTCGGGCGCGGCATTCTGGTGGACGAATTCGGGCAGACCAGTGCGCAGAACGTCTTTGCAATCGGTGATTGCGCCGAGTACAGCGCAGGCGTGCTGCCTTTCGTGCAGCCAATCATGGCTGCGGCGCGTCAGCTCGCGCAGACGCTGACCGACGCGCCCAGCGCCATCCGCTTTGGGCCCATGCCGGTGATCGTCAAGACCTCGACGCACCCGGTGGTGGTGCTGAATCCGCCGCCGGCGACAGCCGGGGCATGGGGCACGGAGCCGTCGGAGGATGGCGTGGTTCTGTGGTTCAAGACGCCC
>JAGXBI010000419.1 GCA_018971155.1 Burkholderiales bacterium | reverse complement strand
TTTCAACACGGCGGCGCGGGCTGCGCCGCGCCCGCGCCGGATCGCTGGTGTTTCACGACCGGTAATTTTTTACGCGGCAGCACGCGGGGCAGCGGATCGCCCGCGGCGGCCGGCAACGTTCGCGCCAGCCGCCGGCCGTGCTCGGGCGCGACTCAGTGCTGCATGACAGCGGCGAATGCTTGTGCCGTGTAGGCCACGTTCTTCGCATTCAGGCCGGCCACGCACATGCGCCCGGACCCGACCAGGTACACCGCGAATTCATCCCGCAGGCGCTCGACCTGCTCGCGGGACAACCCGGTATAGCTGAACATGCCGCGCTGCTTGACGATGTAGCTGAAGTCGACCCCAGGGCACTGCTTGACGAGCGCGTCATGCAGCTGTGTGCGCATGGCCTTGATGCGCACGCGCATCTGGGCGACTTCGTCTTCCCACTCCTTGCGCAATGCCGGATCGGTCAGCACCGTGACGGCGATCTGCTCGCCGTAGGTCGGCGGATTGGAGTAGTTGCGGCGTACGGTCGCCTTCAGTTGGCCCAGCACGCGAGCGGCCTCCTCGGCATCGCGGCAAACGACCGACAGGCCGCCGCAGCGCTCGCCATAGAACGACAGGTTCTTCGAGAACGAATTGCTGACGAAGAAGCTGACGCCGGCATCGGTCATCGCGCGGATCGCATAAGCATCTTCGTCGAGTCCGTCGCCGAAGCCCTGGTAGGCGATATCCATGAACGGAATCAGCTGGCGCTCCTTGGCCACCCGGACGACTTCCTGCCATTGAGTGCGGTCCAGATC
The DNA here is from genome assembly GCA_018971155.1 of Burkholderiales bacterium. GTDB lineage: Bacteria > Pseudomonadota > Gammaproteobacteria > Burkholderiales > Burkholderiaceae > Pandoraea. The sequence continues at coordinate 1,678 of JAGXBI010000419.1, read as the reverse complement.
GACGCCGGTCGGATTGTGGCAGCAGGGGTGCAGCAGCACGATCGACTGGGCCGGCAGTTGCGCAAGGCTCGCGAGCATCGCCTCGAATTGCACGCCGCCGGTGCTCTTGTCGTAGTAGGGATAGTCGTTGACGGTAAAGCCCGCGCCCTCGAATATCGCGCGGTGGTTTTCCCAGGTGGGCGAGCTGACCCAGACCTGGCTGGCGGGGAAGTATCGCTTGAGCAGATCGGCGCCGACCTTGAGCGCGCCCGAGCCGCCGATACTCTGGATGGTGGCGATGCGGCCGGCCTTGACGGCTTCATGGCCGGCGCCGAACAGCAATTGCTGTACTGCCGCGCGGTAAGCCGCATCGCCTTCCATCGGCAGGTAGGGGCGTGGCGAGAGCTTGGCGGCGTGGCGCGCCTCGGCTTGCTGCACCGACTTCAGCAACGGCAGTCGTCCCTCTTCGTCGTAATACAGGCCGACGCTCAGGTTGACCTTGTTGGGGCGGGGATCTTTCTGAAAGGCCTCGCCCAGGCTGAGAATAGGATCGCCGGCGTAGGCTTCGACATGCTCGAACATATGACAGACTCTTGTGAAAAAAGGGGGGGTATGGTCATGTTGCGCCGCCAGTCGGGCGGCGTAGCGCCCCCATATTTACCAGAAGTCGGCCGTTATCGCTATCGATGGCCCAAACAAATCGACGAAACTTGGCTCTTAATCGTAAGCCATCGCTGCGCTAAATTGGGGGCTCGATACCATCCGGAGAAATGCATCATGTCCCCAGACGCCACTGCCGAGGCGACGGTTTTGCGACATCCCGTCAATGATGAAGAGCTTGCCGCCTGCTACCCTGCGATGCGGGAATTGCGGCCACACTTGAGTTCGCAGCAGGATTTCATGACGCGCGTGACTCGCCAGTTCGAGCAGGGTTATCGGCTGCTGGCGGCCTGGCGCGGCACGCATGCCGTGGCCTTGGCAGGCTACCGGTTGCAGGAAAACCTGGTGTATGGGCGCTTCCTCTATGTCGACGATCTCGTCGCCCTCGAGACCGAGCGCCGGAGCCGGCTTGGCCAGCGGTTGCTCGAGACATTGGCCGACGAGGCGCGCGCGCAGGGGTGCGCGAAACTGGTGCTGGATACCGCGCTCTCGAACGCCTTGGCGCAGCGGTTTTATTATCGTCAGGGGATGCTGGCCACCGCCATGCGGTTCAATCTGGCATTGAGCGAACAGGTGCGGCCGACATGAAAAACATTTTGTATCTTGAATGCAGCCCGCGCGGCGATGGATCGCAAAGCGCTCGCGTGGCGCGCGCCCTGATCGGGCAGTTGCGGCAGGCTGCGCCGCAAGCGCGAGTCATCGAGCGCAATCTGAGCGTCGATCCGCCGCCATTTGTCAACCATGCCTATGCCGAGGCCGTTCTGGCACGTTCTGCGATGAGCAATCCCGAAGAAGTTGCGGCGTTTGACTATTCGGAAATGTTGATCGGCGAACTCGAGCAGTCGGATTGCCTGGTTATTGGCACGCCGATGCACAACTACACGGTGCCAGCGGCACTCAAGGCGTGGATCGATCATGTGGTGCGCATACACCGCACTTTTCAAGGCACGCCGGCTGGCAAGATCGGCCTGTTGGCGGATCGACCCACCTATATCGTGGTGGCCGCCGGCGGCATATATAGCGGTGAGGCGACCCGCCA
>JAGXBI010000069.1 GCA_018971155.1 Burkholderiales bacterium | reverse complement strand
GGCCGAACTGCTGGCGCTGGCCGCCGTGGCCCAACGCAACAACGATATCAACGGCAGCCTGATCCGCACGCGCCTGAATTACACCCAGCGCGCGCTGGCCGCTCTCAACGTGGGCGCCGGCGAACCGCTTTATGGCCCCGACGGCCGCCAGCAGGCGACGCTCGGCGGCGGCAGCGTCACGGCCTGAGGCGCGCCGCAGGCGCGGCGCTTTCGCGTGCCTGCGTCATCGGCATTCGGCCGGACGCAGCTTCATTGCCCCGAGGTGGTCCAGGCCTGTTCGCGCAGACGCACGCGCAGGCGCGAAATCGCCTGGCTGTGCAGCTGGCATACGCGCGACTCGCTGACTTCGAGCACCGCGCCGATTTCCCGCAGGTTCAACCCCTGTTCGTAGTACAGGCTCATCAGCAGCTTTTCGCGTTCGGGCAGGCGCTCGATGGCATCGGACAGCACATGGCGCAGGTCGTCGTCGAGCAGCGCGGCCAACGGATCGGCGTGATGGTCGGCGCTCAATCGATCGAGGAATGGCTCCTCGTCGTCCCCCTCGAAATCCTCGTAGTAGATCAGTTGGCAGCCATGCGCCTCTTGCAGCATCTGCTGGTACGCCTCGAGCGATACCTGCATGTCGGTGGCGATTTCACTCTCGGCCGGAGAGCGGCCCAGGCGCTGTTGCAGCCGCTGCACCGCCTGTTCGATCTGGCGCGCGATCTTGCGCACGCCGCGCGAGGCCCAGTCCATTTCGCGCAGCTCGTCGAGCATCGCGCCGCGTATGCGCTGGCTGGCGTAGGTTTCGAACTGCGCGCCCTGGGTCTCCTGGTAGCGGCTCTCGGCATCGAGCAGGCCGAGCATGCCGGCCTGCACCAGATCGTCGAGCTCGACGCTGGCCGGCAGCTTGGCCATCAACTGCAGCGCCAGGCGGCGCACCAGCGGCGCATATTGCTCCAGCAGATCGTTGGTCTGAACCGTGCCGCGCGCCGTATACATGCCGTCCCCCATGGTCAACTCGCGCACGGTTGCGCGACAAGAGCGACGCCGGCCGCGCCGTTGCGCGCCAGTGGCAGCGGCGCGCCCATGGCCGCCGGCCATTGCATCAGCGTCGCGGCAAGCTGGCGGAACTGCACGGCCGCGGGTGCGGCCGGGAACGCATCGACCACGCCGCGGCGGAGTAGCCGGGCCTGCTGCAGCTGGCGGTCGGCCGGCACGCAGCCGGCCAGCTCCAGCGTGACGGCCAGGTAGCGGCTGGCGGTGCCGGCCAGGTTGCGGCACATCACCGCCGCCTCCGATTCGCCCGCGCGATTGGCCAGCAGGCGAAAGCGCGGAATCGCATGAGTCAGGTGGGCGCGCTTGATCCACGCATAGGCACCGGTAATCGATTCGGCGTTCGGCGTGAGCACCACCATCACGTCCTGCGCATGGCACGCCAGCGACGAGAGCGGCGCGCTCGGGCTCGCGGCGGCGTCGATCAGCACGATGTCGGGGGCGGTCGCGCCCAGTCGCGTCGGCCATTGCCCGCTGACCGGACCGGTCATCTTGCGCGCCTCGGCCGGCAGCACGGCAAAGCCGTCGCGCAGGCGCGTTTGCGCTATCGACAGCGGCATCTCGCCGGCCAGCACGTCGTCCAGATGGTGGTGCGAGGCGATGCCCAGCGCTCCGCACGCATGACCGGTTTCGTCCAGCAGCAGCACGTCGCGCCCCTGCTGCGCGAGCGCTGCCGCCAGCTCGACGGCCACGCTGGTCTGCCCGCCGCGCGGCGTGCCGCCGGCGATTGCCACCACGCGCGGCGCATGACGCCGCAACAGGCGGCGCAGACCCTCGGCCTGATCCCGCACGAGCTTATCCAAGGCGAGCCTCCGCGCTAAAAGCGCCGGGGCTGCCGCCCAGGCGGCTGAGCAACGTCGGCATGTCGTCCGCGCCGGGCACGAACGGCGAGTTCTCGCGCGTGGCGTTCAATGCCGTGTCGATCAGAAACTCGCGCTCGGGCACATGCAGGTTTTCCGGCACGCGCTGCCCGGTCGAGACGTAATACACCGACAAGCGGTGGCGGATCACCGTATCGAGCGCCGCGCCCAGGTTGGTCGCCTCGTCGAGCTTGGTCAGAATGCAGCCGGCCAGGCTCGCTGCGTCGGCCGACTGATAGGCGTGCACGACTTCGTTGAGCGTGTCGCCGTGGCTGGTGGCGTTGAGCAGCAGCAGGCGGCGTACCGGCGTGTCGGTGCCGCACAGCATCGCGACCTGTTCCGGCACGGTACGGTCGCGCTGGCTCATGCCCACCGTATCGATGAGCACGGTATGTTTGTTGCGCAGCTCGGCCAGCACCAGGCGCAAGTCGGCCGCGTCCTTGACCGCATGCACGGTCACGCCGAGGATCTTGGCGTAGATGCGCAACTGCTCGTGCGCGCCGATCCGATAGCTGTCGGTGGTCAGCAGCGCCAGTTTGTCGGCGCCGTGGCGCATCACGAAACGCGCCGCGAGCTTGGCGGTGGTGGTGGTCTTGCCCACGCCGGTCGGCCCCATCAGCGCATACACGCCGCCGCGCTCCATCAGGGCGTTTTCGTTTTCGATGATCGGCAGGTTGCGCATCAGCGCCTGCTTGACCCACGCCAGTCCGGCTTCGCGCGTGTGCCCGGCCGGCAACGCCTCCAGCAGCGTCTTGGCGAGTTGCGCGCTGAAACCGCTGCCCAGCAGGGTGCGCAGGATCTCGCCGTGCGCGGGCGTGCGACGCTGGCGCTCGCTCCACAACAGGCCGGCTACCTGGTTCTCGAGCAGGCCGCGCATCGACTGGATCTCGCCGATCATGGCTTCGGCCAGCGCCGGGTCGAGCGTCGCGCGGGGCGCCTTGGAGGCAGGCGGGTTCGGCGAGGCGCTCGCCAGCGATGCCAGGTCAGCCTCGCACAATGCGACGATTTCGACACCGCCGGCCACCGTGCGGTTGGACAGGACCACGGCATCGGGACCGATTTCCTCGCGGATCTGGCGCAATGCGTCCCGGCACGTACCGGCGACGAACTTACGGATATTCAAGCTTGACCTCCGATCAGGGCAGTCACTTTAATGGAGCGGGTGTCGGGCACTTCGGCCGACGACAGCACCTTGAGTTGCGGCAGGCTGCGGCGCAGGAAGCGCGCCAGCAGCACGCGCAGCGGATGTTGCACCAGCAGCACCGGCGGCAGGCCCGCGCGTTCCTGGCGGCGCATCGCGTCCTGCGTCTCGCGCAGCAGAGTCTCGGCCAGCCCCGGCTCGAGACCCGCGCCCGCGCCGTTGCCGCTGGCCGCCAGCGCCTGGCTCAGGATGCGTTCGAGATTGGCGTCGAGGCCCATGACCTGGAGCTCTCCCTGGCCGGGGTAGAGCGCCTGCGTGATGGCGCGGCCCAAGGCCAGGCGGACCAGCGCAGTCAGCTCGTGCGGGTCCGTCACGCGCGGCGCATGCTCGGCCAGCGCGTCGAGAATGGTGCGCATGTCGCGAATCGGCACGCCTTCGTCCAGCAGGTTTTGCAGCACCTTTTGCACGGTCGTCAGCGGCAGCGTCTTGGGCACCAGATCTTCGGTCAGCTTCGGGGAATCCTTGCCGATACGGTCGAGCAGTTGCTGCACTTCCTGACGGCCCAACAATTCCGATGCATGGCCATAAACCAGATGATTCAGGTGGGTGGCCACCACCGTGCCGGCGTCGACCACCGTGTAGCCCTGCATATTGGCCTGCTCGCGCAGGCTGGGGTCGACCCACACGGCGGGCAATCCGAACGCCGGATCGCGCGTCTGGGTGCCCGGCAGCGGGCCGCTGACCTGGCCTGGGTCGATCGCCAGCAGCTGTCCCGGGTGGGCTTCGCCGTGGCCGATCTCGACGCCGTTGAGGGTGATGCGGTAGGCGGTCGGCTTCAGTTCGAGGTTGTCGCGAATATGCACCACCGGCGCGAGGAAACCGATTTCCTGCGCGAATTTCTTGCGGATGCCCTTGATGCGCTTGAGCAGCTCGCCGTCGCGCGCGCGATCGACCAGCGGGATCAGGCGATAGCCGACTTCCAGGCCGAGCGGGTCGACCAGCGTGACGTCGTCCCAGCTCGCTTCGGCCACGTCCACCGCCGGGCCAGGGGCCGGTGCCGGCGTCGCCGCGCCGCTTTTGGCCAGCGCGTCGCGCTTGAGCTGCCAGCGCGCCAGCGCGCCGAGCGCGGCGGCCAGCAGCAGGAACGCCACGTTGGGCATGCCGGGGATCAGGCCCATCATGCCCAGGATGCCCGCGGTCAGGACCAGCACGCGCGGATTGGAGAACAACTGCCCCATCACCTGCTGGCCGATATCCTCGTCGGTGGCCACGCGGCTGACCACCACGCCGGCCGCGGTGGAAATCACCAGTGCCGGGATCTGCGCCACCAGTCCGTCGCCGATGGTCAGCAGCGTGTAGGTCTTGGCGGCGTCGGCCAGGTCCATATTGTGCTGGACGACCCCGACGATCAGCCCGCCGACGATATTGATCACCATGATCAGCAGGCCGGCGACGGCATCGCCGCGCACGAACTTGCTGGCGCCGTCCATCGATCCGTAGAAGTCGGCTTCCTGGGCGATCACCGCGCGGCGGCGGCGCGCCTCTTCCTCGCCGATCAGCCCGGCGTTCAGATCGGCGTCGATCGCCATTTGTTTGCCGGGCATGGCATCCAACGTAAAGCGAGCGCCCACTTCGGCGATCCGCCCCGCGCCCTTGGTAATCACCATGAAGTTGATGACCACCAGGATGACGAACACCACGATCCCCACCGCGTAATTGCCGCCCACCAGGAAATGGCCGAACGCCTCGATCACGCGTCCGGCGGCATCGGCCCCGGTATGCCCCTTGAGCAATACCACCCGGGTCGAGGCGACGTTCAGCGACAGGCGCAGCAGGGTGGAGAACAGCAGCACGCTCGGGAACGCCGCGAAGTCCAGCGGCTTCTGGGTGTACATGCTGACCAGCAGCACCATCACCGACAGCGCGATGTTGAACGTAAACAGCAGATCCAGCAGAAATGGCGGCAAGGGCAGAATCATCATGCCCAGGATCATCATGATCAGGATCGGCGGCGCCAGCGCGCGCAGATTGCCGCCCAGCAGATTGCCGGGACGGCGCAGCCAGTCGTTCACGCGCGCGTTCATGCGGCACCGCCTTCGGCGCCCGGCGCGCCGCCCGCCATGTCAGGCGGCACCGCCAGCTCGTCCGGTTCGACCGGACGCTCGCCGCCCTCGGCGCGCCAGCGGCGCAGCCGGTAGACCCACGCCAGCACTTCGGCCACGGCGTTGTAGAGGGTCGCGGGGATTTCCTGATTGAGTTCGGTATGACGGTACAGCGCGCGCGCCAGCGGCGGTGCCTCGAGCACCGGTACGCCGTGTTCGAGCCCGAGCTCGCGGATGCGCTGCGCGACCAGATCGGCGCCCTTGGCGACCACCCGCGGCGCGCGCATGGTGTCGTCGACGTATTGCAGCGCCACCGCGAAGTGGGTCGGGTTGGTGACGATCACGTCCGCCTTGGGCACGGCTGCCATCATGCGGCGCCGCGCCGCCTGGCGCTGCATTTGGCGGATGTGTGCCTTGACGTGCGGGTCGCCCTCGGTTTCCTTGTACTCGTTGCGAAGTTCTTCGCGCGTCATGCGCAGCTTGCGGTAGTGCTGCCAGAGCTGGAGCGGCACGTCGAGCGCGGCGATCAGCAGCAGCGAACCGACGATGAACGCGCACGACTCGCCCACCAGATGCACGGCGTGCCGCAGCGCCACGTCGGGCGCCTGCCCCATCAGCCCGAACACCTGGTCCCGGTCGCGCAGCAGCACCCATAGCGCGACGCAGCCGACCAGGATCGTCTTGGCAATCGCCTTGACCAGTTCGGCCAGGCTTTGCACGGAAAACATTCGCCCCAGACCCTTGAGCGGATCGAGCCGGGAGAATTGCGGCATCAGGGGTTTGGTTGAAAACAGCCAGCCGCCCAGCATCATCGGTGCGATCAGCGCCGCCAGCGCCAGCAGGCCCAGCAGCGGCAGCATGACCCGCACCGTTTGCAGGCCGGAGGCGCCGGCGCGCGCCATCATCACGTGCGTGTTGAGCGCGCTGGCCTGATCGAAGCTCAGGCTGTGCCGCAGCAGCCCCGCGAAATGCTGCGAGAGGCTGCCGGCCATGGCCCACAGGCCGCCAACGCCGGCGGCCAGCAACATGAACGTCGCCAATTCGCGCGAGCGCGCAACCTGCCCTTCCTCGCGCGCCTGTTCGAGGCGCCGGGGGGACGCAGGTTCGGTGCGCTCGAGATCGCTCTCTTCAGCCATGCCCTTCCAAGCCCTTTTTCACTGTGCCGAGGGCGGCGAGACCCACCCCATCAGGACCGATTGTCGTTGAACACGTCAAGCGGCGATCGGCGAAACAGGGCCGGGATTAAGGCCTTATTCAAAATTTGTCCGCCGGTGCGGCAAGGCCAGCGACCGGTCAACGGTGAAGCTTTGCCTGCAGGAAATCGATAAAGGCGCGCAATTTCAACGGCATTTGCGCGCGGCTGGGCGTGTAGAGATAAAACCCGGGAAAGGGCTGGCACCACTCGTCGAGCACACGTTCGAGCCGCCCGTCGGCCAGCGGCGCACGGACGTAGTCTTCGATCACATGCACCAGACCCACGCCTTGCAGTGCGGCCTCGACCATGGTGCGCAAGTCGTTGGTCACCACACGGCCTTTGAGATCGACCTCGAAAGTACGGCCGTCGCGGGTGAATTCCCAGCGATAAATGCCGCCACTCGAGGCGAAACGGTAGCGCAGGCAATCGTGCGTGCACAGATCCTCGGGCGTGCGCGGTTTGCCGTGCCGTGCGAAATAGGCTGGCGAGCCAGCCACGATGGTGCGCTGCTCGCCACCCAGGCGCACCGCGACCACGTCCTGCGCCAGCCGCTCGCCGAGCCGGATGCCGGCATCGCAGCCTTCGGCCACCAGGTCGCTGATGCCGTCGTCCAGCATCAACTCAAGCGTGACATCGGCATATGCGGCGCTGAATTCGGCCAGATACGGCATCACCAGCAACTCGCTGGCCACCCGCGACAGGTTGATGCGCAACGTGCCGGCAGGGCGTGCGCGCCAATCGTTGAGGGCGTCGAACGCCACCGACAGCGACTCGAGCGCCGGCATGACACTGCGCAGGAACTGCGCGCCGGCCTCCGTGAGCCCCACGCGGCGGGTCGTGCGCTGCAGCAGCCGCACGCCGAGCTGGGTTTCAAGGCCCCGGATCGTCTGCGACAGCGCCGACGGCGAGACCCCGAGCACCGCCGCGGCGCGCGTGAAACTGCCACATTGGGCGACGCGGGCAAAAGCGCTGACAGCGGGTAATTGAGCGGCATCCATGGCGCCTCCTTTTATGAAGTTCAGCTTCATATTCCTTTTAGTAGAACGCTATTTTTCTACATAAACAAGTCGGGGCAATATGGCAACCAATGCAGTTGCGCAAAGCCGTCGCAAACACCCTGAAGGAGACTCCCATGACGATGATGCAAACCTATACCACCCTGGGCCGCTCCGGCCTGCGCGTTAGCCCGATTGCGCTGGGCACCATGACCTTCGGCACCGAGTGGGGCTGGGGCGCGGACCAGGCGACCGCGCAGCGCCTGTTCGATCTTTACGTGGACGCCGGCGGCAACTTCGTCGACACCGCCGACCTGTATACGGCCGGCACCAGCGAGGCGTGGCTGGGCCAATTCATTGCGGCGCGCGGCTTGCGCGATCGCATGGTGGTGGCAACCAAGTACAGCTACAACAGCGAGACCGGCAACCCGAACGCCGGCGGCAATCATCGGAAAAATTTGCTGCGCGCGCTCGACGGCTCGCTCAAACGATTGAAGACCGACTATGTGGATTTGTACTACCTGCACACGTGGGACCGCATGACGCCGGTCGACGAGGTCATGCGTGCCATGGACGACGCAGTGCGGGCAGGCAAGATTCGCTACGTGGGCCTGTCGGATACGCCGGCCTGGTTCGCCGGCCGGGCGCAAACCCTGGCCGATTGGCGAGGGTTCGAGCCGGTTGCCGCGATGCAGATCGAGTACTCGCTGATCGAGCGCAACGCTGAACACGAGTTCAGCGATCTGGCCACCGAGCTGGGCATGGGGTTGATTCCGTGGAGTCCGTTGGCCATGGGCTTGCTCGCGGGGAAATATCGGCCGGCGCGGGACGGACGTGCGGCGTTCGGCGAAGGTCGCCTGCAAACGGTGAGCGCCAACCCCGGTCCGGGCTTCGATAAACTGACCGAACGCAATTTCGGCATCGTCGCCGAGCTCGAGGCGGTCGCTGACGCGGTCGGTCGACCCATGGCGCAAGTCGCCCTGAACTGGCTGGCCGGCAAGCGCGGCGTGTCGAGCATCATCGTCGGCGCGACCAAGCCGGAGCAACTACAGCAGTCGCTCGCTTCGCTCGACTTCACACTCGAGCCGGCACTGCTCGCCCGGCTCGATGCGGTGAGCGCGCCCGCCGCGGCCTTCCCGTACTACATGTTCGCGCCGGGGCACCAGGCGCGCATTCATGGACAAGTGCGCGTCGCGTCGAAACCGCAGGCTTATCACCGGCCGGTGGTGGTGCCGGCACCGGCCGCGGACTGAGCGCACGAAAACGCGCGCAAGGCCTGCCTCAAAAACCGAGGCTGGCCAGCAGGTCGTCGACCTGGGCTTGATCGGAGACGACGTCGGAGCGTCCCTCGGGATTGATCTGCGGGCCGTTGAGCAGGGGCTCGCCGCTCTCGCGCCGTTTTTCCAGCGAGACGTTTTCCAGCAGCACCTGCAGCAGGTGGCTCTCGATGGTGCGCACCACCTCCATGATCTTCTTGATGACCTGCCCGGTCAGATCCTGGAAGTCCTGGGCGAGCATGATTTCCATCAATTGTTCGTTGGTCGCGCGGGTCTCGTCCGGCACCGCCCGCAAATAGGCGCGCGTATCGTTGACCAGGCGGCGCGCGTCGTCCATGTCGAGCGGGCCGCCGAACCACTGCGACCAGCGCTCGTCGAGCGCGCTGGCTTCCTGCTGCAGGCGCTGCTGGATCGGCTTGGCGGCCTCGATCGCATTGAGGGCGCGCTCGGCCGCCTGCTCGGTCATGGTGGCCACGTAGTTGAGCCGGTCGCGGGCGTCAGGCACGGCCTCGGCCGCTTGCTCGATCTGTTTGTCGAGCCCCAGCTCGCGCAGATTGTCGCGCAGCATGCGGGTCAATTGCCCGATGCGGTTGAGCATGCGCTCGGCCTGCTCGTGATCGCCCGGGGCATGCCCGCCGTCGAGCTCGCCCGGAGGATGGAGAGTGACTTCTTCGCTCACGTTCAGGCCCCCGCTTTTTCCATTTTTTCGAAGATCTTGTTGAGCTTCTCATCGAGCGTCGCGGCTGTGAAAGGCTTGACGACGTAGCCGCTGGCGCCGGCCTGCGCCGCGGCGATGATGTTTTCCTTCTTCGCCTCGGCCGTGACCATCAGCACCGGCAGCTTGGCCAGTGCCGGGTCGGCACGGATCTGCTGCAGCATGGTCAGCCCGTCCATGTTCGGCATGTTCCAGTCCGACACGACGAACTCGAACGAGCCCCCGCGCAGCTTGGCCAGCCCAACGACGCCGTCTTCGGCTTCGTCGACATTCGAAAATCCCAGTTCCTTGAGGAGATTTCGCACGATGCGCCGCATCGTCGGGAAATCGTCGACCACGAGAAACTTCATGTTCTTGTCCACCATCATCACTCCACTATTGCTAACTGGCCCAACTTACCCGGCAGCGCCGTATTGGCTCACCCGTATTGGCACACTATACGCGCTGCACCCGCTCTCCGAATCTTGCGATTTGCTGCATCACCTGCCGCGCCATCTGGTTCAGCGGCACGATCTCGTCGGCGCCGCCCAGCGCAATGGCCTCGCGCGGCATGCCGAACACCACGCAGCTGGCCTCGTCCTGCGCCAGCGTATGCGCGCCGGCCTGGCGCATGCTCAGCAGTCCGGCCGCGCCGTCGCGCCCCATGCCGGTGAGGATCACCCCGACCGCGTTGCGCCCGGCATGTTCGGCCGCCGATTGAAACAATACGTCGACCGACGGCCGGTGCCGGTTCACCGGCGGCCCCTGATCGAGCAGCGCGACATAGTTCGCGCCGCTGCGCGAGAGCCGCAAGTGCGTGTCGCCCGGCGCGATGTAGGCGTGCCCCGGCAAGACCCGCTCGCCGTGCTCGGCTTCCTTGACGGTGATCCGGCACAACGAATTCAGGCGCTGCGCGAACGAGCGCGTGAAGCCGGCCGGCATATGCTGGGTGATCAGGATCGCCGGGCAATCCGGCGGCAAGGGCAGCAGCACTTCGCGGATCGCTTCGGTCCCGCCGGTCGAGGCACCGATGATAATCAGTTTTTCCGTGCTGACCAGCGGATTGCGCAGCAGCGGCACTTCCTCGCTGGCGGCGGGCTTCAGATAACGCGGCACCGCGCTTTTGATGCGCGCGCCCGCCGCGGCACGAATCTTGTCGGCGATCATCTCGCCGTATTCGAGCAGCCCGTCGCGAATGCCCAGGCGCGGCTTGGTGACGAAATCGACCGCCCCCAGCTCGAGCGCACGCAGGGTGATTTCAGAATTGCGCTCGGTCAGCGAAGACACCATCACCACCGGCATCGGGCGCAGGCGCATGAGCTTTTCAAGAAAATCGAGCCCGTCCATGCGCGGCATCTCGACGTCCAGCGTCAGCACGTCCGGGTCATGACGCTTGATCAGGTCGCGCGCGACCAGCGGATCGGGCGCGGTCGCCACCACCGTCATGTCGGGCTGCTCATTGATGATCTCGGTCATCAGGCTGCGCACCAGCGCCGAGTCGTCCACGCACAGGACTTTGATTTTGTCTTTCAAGTTTCCTCCGCCACACTCGCCTGGCGCGCACTGCGCGCCGGCGAGGAAAAGAGCTCGACCGTGCCGCGCACCTGGTTACCGCGCAACTGCCGGGCGTAATCCTGCTCGCGCTTGACGACGATCGCGTCGTCGCCGCGCTGACCCAATTTCTTGACCATGACCTTGCCGCTGCGCGGCATGAAGCAGACCTTGCGCGGTTGCGCGCCGAGCAGATCCTGAGCGGTTACCTTGATCTGCTCGACTTCGAGATAGCGCAGCACGAATTGCGCGTTGCGATCGCCTATATTGAGCGTGGTCATGCCGGCGAGCACCGCGCCGCCGCCGAACACCTTGGCTTCGAGCCGCTCGCGGCGCGCACCCGCCTTGATCAGCTCGTTGAGCAGCATTTCCATCGCATAGGCGCCGTAGCGCATCGAGGCCGACAACAGGCGGTCGCTGTCGTTTTCGTCGGGCAGCATGAAGTGGTTCATGCCGCCGATGCCGCTCACGGTATCGCGCACGCAGGCCGCCACGCACGAGCCCAGCACCGTGACCAGCATCATGTCGGCGCTGGTGACGTAGTATTCGCTGGGCAGCAGCTTGACCGCCTGGCAGCCGAACTGCTGATCGAAATAGAGGTTGGTCGCCAGCGACTTGGCCAGCACCGGGGCATTCATGATGCGCGCTCCTCGGCTCGAGCCAGTTCGTAGACCGTCTGGCCACGCAGGCGGAATTGCTGCGTGACGTAGGTGAAGTTCTCGGAGTGTCCGGCGAACAGCAGGCCGCCGGGCTTGAGCAGCGGAGCAAAGCGCTCGAGGATGCGACGTTGCGTGGTCTTGTCGAAGTAGATCATGACGTTGCGGCAAAAGATCGCATCGTAGGGACCCTGGGCCGGCCATTGCGGCGCGAGCAGGTTGAGCTGCGCGAACGACACCAGGGCGGCGACTTCGGGCCGCACCTTGATCTTGCCGGCGTTCGCACCGGTGCCGCGCAGAAAGAAGCGGCGCAGGTATTCGGGCGGCAGTTTGCCGCCCTGCTCGGCGGCATAGGTGCCGGCCGCGCCGCGCGCGAGCACCTGCGTGTCGACGTCGGTGGCCAGCACGCTGGCCTGGGCACGCGGGCCCAGCGCATCGAGCAGCGTCATGGCGATCGAGTACGGTTCTTCGCCGGTCGAACTGGCGCAACACCAGATGGACAGCGGCTTGGCACGTGCGCGGGCGAACTCGGCCAGCAGCGGGAAGTGGTGCGCTTCGCGAAAGAACGAAGTCAGGTTGGTGGTCAGCGCATTGGTGAAGGCTTCCCACTCGCCGGAGCCGCTATCGGCCTCGAGCCGGTCGAGATAATCGCTAAAACGCATCAGCCCGAGCGCGCGCATGCGGCGCGCCAGACGGCTGTAGACCATTTCCCGCTTGTGCTCGGCCAGCGCGATGCCCGCCCGCTGGTAAATCATGTCGCGAATGCGGGCGAAGTCCGCGACGGTAAACACGAAGTCGCGGCCGCTGTCGAGCGCCGGCGCCGAGGCGCTCTCGGCCGTCCTGGCCGCTGGACGGGCGAACGCCGGCGAACTCGGCGAGGGCGGCGGATGGCGCGGCGTGCTCATGTGCGTCTCTGGTAATCAGCCCAGCGCGCGCTTGCGCGTCGCAGCCTGGTGCGGTTCGCGATCGTGGCGATCGTCGTTGACCGATTTCCCGGGTTGCCGCAAGGCCACGACATCCGCGACGCCCTGGCCGATGCGGAACACCGACACGGCATCCTTGAGGCGATGGGCCTGCTCCTCGAGCGAGCCCGCCGCCGCTGCCGCCTGCTCCACCAGCGCCGCGTTCTGCTGCGTCACCTCGTCCATCTGCGTGACCGCCTTGTTCACCTGCTCGATCCCGCTGCTCTGCTCGGCCGACGCCGCCGAGATCTCCCCCATGATGTCCGTCACCCGCTTGACCGC
>JAGXBI010000418.1 GCA_018971155.1 Burkholderiales bacterium | reverse complement strand
TCGGCTGGCCGCAGCTTGGCAGGCGCGAGAACGCGCGTTGCTGGAGATGCCATCCCCGATGACCGGGCCTCGACGGCTGCGGCCTGCGGCATGCTGCAAATATCGGGTACAGGCGCATCTGCTGGCGCGCCTCGGTGGCCTTGGGCCGCATGGGATATTGGCGTTGGCCGCAGCGCTCAGGCGTTGGGAAGGGCTCGCCATGGCGATTCACGGGATGCGCGATCGGGTCTGCCCGCCGGCCGGATTGCGCCGGCTGCAGGCATGCTGGCCTGCGCTGCAAGTCACCTGGGTCGAGGCGGGTCACACGGTGGCCGGCCCTGCCATGCGCGATGCCTTGCGGCACGCCATCGAAGCGGCCGTGAGCGCCTCGCGCCGGGCTCAGGCGTCGGTCTTGCCCTGCAGTTGAAGCGCCTGCATTTTGCGATAGATGGTATTGCGGGAGACGCCCAGCATACGAGCGACTGCGGAAACGTTGCCTTGATGCTGGCGCAAGGCAGCCGCGATGGCCGATACTTCCAGTTCGTCGAGGCGGGTGTTGCCGGACGGCAATTGCATGACTGGCGCGGCGGGGATGTCCGACAGATCCTCCAGGAAGTCATCCGGCAAATGCTCGCGGCGAATATGGCCGTCGTCGTCGACGATGGCCGCGGCGGTGCGCAGCACATTGCTCAACTGACGGAAATTCCCCGGCCAATGGTAGCGGCGAAACAAGCCCATTACCTCAGGGTCGATATGCAGGCGACGCTCGACATTGAGATCGTCGTGCAGGATCTTGGCGATGACGATTTCCAGATCGCCGCGCTCGCGCAGCGGCGGTAGTCTGGCAACCATGCCGTTGAGCCGATAGTACAGGTCTTCCCGGAACGAGCCGGTCCGAATCATCTCGCGTAAATTACGGTTCGTCGCACAGATGATGGCGACATTGACGGCGATCGATTTGGTGCTGCCCAAGGGCGTCACGACGCGCTCTTGCAAGACGCGCAGCAAGCGCGCCTGCAATGAAATCGGCATGTCGCCGATCTCGTCGAGAAACAGCGTGCCCCCGTTGGCCTGCAGCACCCGCCCCGTGCCGCCTTTTCTGCGAGCGCCGGAAAAAGCGCCCTCTTCATAGCCGAACAGTTCCGATTCGATCAGTGTTTCCGGAATCGATGCGCAATTGACGGCGACGAACGGCCCGCTGCGCCGCGGCGAGTCGTTGTGGATCGCGCGCGCCAGCAACTCTTTGCCGGTGCCCGTTTCGCCGGTGATCATGATCGAAATGTCTTTGCCGATTACCTTGCGTAGCTTGTCGATCAAGGCGGTGATCTGTGGATCGCCGGTGTCCAGATAGCGCAGGCTGGACAGGCGCATTCGCATTTTTGCGGCATTCGTTCCGTCATCCGACGCGGCTTGCGAAGGCGCGGGTTCGGGCGCAGCGATGCTCGTCGGCAAGGTCAATCCGGTGTATTGAAATTCGGCCTTGCCGAAGACCCGAACGCCGTTATTCAGGCAGAGCTTCAAGAGCCCGGGCTGCGCCGTGCGGTAATGATCGAATACTGCCGATGGCGTGATGCCGAATAACGACGAGAACGTGTGGGCACCTAGCGCGGCAAGACTCAAGCCGAGCTGGAATTGCGCGCTGCGATTGGCGGACAGGAAGCGGCCGTCGCGCGAGAACGCGGCGATGCCTTCCATCAGTGTGCCGAGAAACTCATGGCGGCCGTGAAACCGAACCAGAAATGCTTCCGGAAAAGCGTTGGCGAACAACTGATTCTCTATCATTTGCGCCGACATGCGCACCAGCGCCATGGTATGGCGATGATAGCTTCGATGATCTCCAGTGACGTCGAGCACGCCCGCCAACTTCCCGCATGGACCGATGATCGGTACGCTCGAGCAGGTCAGGAAGTGATTGGCGCGCAGGAAGTGCTGATCGCCGTGTACGGTGGTCGGCGCCATTTCGGCGATTGCGGTGCCGATCGCATTGGTGCCCTGGAACTCCTCGCTCCACAGCGCGCCCGGCTTCAATGCCACTTTTTCCGCGCGGCTCAGAAAATCGTCGTCGCCCAGCGACATCAGAATGAGGCCCTGAGGATCGGTGAGCACGACCATGCTCTGCGTATTGGCGATCTGTTCGTGCAGCGATTCCATGACCGGCGCGGCGTGGGCGTGCAGCACGCGGTTGCGCGCCAGTTGCAGACGCAATTCATGCTGGCCGAGCAAATCGTAGTCCGGCTTCATGGTCTCTGACAGACCGAATGAGACGGAGCGCTCGTGCGACTGGTCGATCATGAGCTCCTCCCGCGGAGATGACAACGCGTCATCTCTAGCAAGATTTGCTCCATCCTGGGAGGGCGGTGTGTCCATTCGAAGCATGCCGGTTTCTTCAGAAGCTGGATTGCGACGCTTCCCTCGGGGCGGGAAGGTCGGCGGCGGCGGGTCGGGATTCGACTCTAACATTGCTTAAATTTCAAGCATAGACTTTTGTCGTCCCGAATCCGTCAGGGTTAACAC
>JAGXBI010000068.1 GCA_018971155.1 Burkholderiales bacterium | reverse complement strand
GCAAGGCGCGCCGCTGGCGCGCGCGCTGCCGGCGGCGGAATTGGTCGCCACCCTGGCGCAGGAACTCAACGACGTGCGGACGATGTAAGCACGCCCGTTCATCGCTCGATCCCCTGTCGGCAGCAAAAAAGCCTTATGTCCCCCCGTCTCCATTCAACAGGACTGCGCTCGGCGCAGCCTGCCAAAATCAGCTACGCCGAGCGCAACGCCCCGTACTGGCGGCGCAACCTTGCGATCTGCGTGTTCGGCTCCTTCACGACCCTGGTCAGCCTCAGCATGTTGCTGCCGTTCCTGCCGCTTTACGTGCAGGAGTTGGGCATCTCTTCGCCTTCGGCCGTCGTGCAATGGTCCGGCGTGGCATTCGGCGCCACCTTCTTCGGCACGGCAGTCACCGCCCCGCTGTGGGGGCGCCTGGCCGACCGCTACGGCCGCAAGCCGATGCTGGTGCGCGCGGCGATCGGCATGGCCGTGGTGATGTCGCTCATCGGCATGGCACACAGCGTGGTCGAACTGGTCGCGCTTCGCCTGCTGGCCGGGCTGGTCGGCGGCTACGCCTCGGCGTCGATCGTGATGGTCGGCACCCAGGCACCGCGCGAGCGGGCCGGGTGGGCTCTCGGCGTACTTTCGACCGGCGCGCTCGCGGGTAATCTGGTCGGTCCGCTGGTCGGCGGCTTTCTGCCCGACTGGGTCGGTATTCGCGGCACCTTTTTCGTTGGCGGCGCAATGATCGCGGTGGCGGCGGCCGCGACCATCGCACTGGTGCGTGAAGAGTTCGATCGCGTATCCGACGCCAAGCACGCCGCCGCCGCGCAAACTGCCACGCTCACCAAGCCAGACCGTACCCGCATGGCAGCGCTGCTGGTCACCGCGATGATGGTGCTGCTGGCCAATATGTCGATCGAGCCGATCATCACCGTCTATATCGGGCAACTCGGCGTGCCCACCGCTCACCTCGCTCGCATGGCGGGGATCGTGATGGCCTGCTCGGCGCTGGGCAGCCTGCTGACCGCCGCCCGCCTCGGCGCTCTGGCGGACCGCGTCGGCGCCTGGAACGTCATCATCGGCGGCCTGCTGGCAACCGGGCTCGTCATGGTGCCGCAAGCGTTCGTGACCCAATGGTGGCAACTGGCGGTGTTGCGCTGCCTGATGGGCATGACCATCGCGGGATTGCTGCCGGCGATCGCCAAGCTGGTGCGTCACTCGGTGGCTGAGCACAACTCCGGAAAAACACTTGGCTACCTCCAGTCGGCCCAATTCACTGGCCAGGTCGTCGGTCCGCTCATCGGCGGGCAAATCGGCGCCCGGATCGGCTTGCACGACGTGTTTTTCGTTACTGCCTCGCTGCTGGTGTTATGTGCCGGGCTCGATCAATGGGCGCGCCCGCGAAAAATACAGCACACGCCCGAGGCGCTGCTCAATGCAGGAGAGTGAGATGAACGGCAATACGGCCCGATCGGGCCTCACGAGCGCACGAGCACCCGCTATCAGCGCGTGGCGGGTCACCTTGGCCGGCTTCTGCGCCAGTCTTGTGGGCATCGGCATCGCCCGTTTCGCGTACACGCCGCTGCTGCCGGCGATCATCGGTGCGCACTGGTTCGCCCCATCGGCGGCGGCGTACCTCGGGGCGGCCAATCTCGCCGGTTATCTTGGCGGGGCGCTGAGCGCCCGCCCGGCGGCGCGCGCGATGGCAGTGCCGACGATGATTCGCGCGATGATGGCGCTGGCCACTGCCGCATGCTTCGCTTGCGCATTGCCGGTGTCGTTTCTGTGGTTCTTCCTTTGGCGCTTTGCTTCCGGCCTGGCCGGCGGCGCGCTGATGGTGCTGGCGGCCCCGGCCGTGCTGCCACACGTGGCGCCAGCGCGCCGCGGCTTGGCCGGCGGCGTGATATTCATGGGGGTGGGCGTCGGAATCGCCGCATCGGGCACGCTGGTGCCGCTGCTGCTGCGCCAGGGATTGATGCAGACATGGCTGGGACTCGGCGTGCTCTCACTGCTATTGACCCTGGCCGCCTGGAGAAGCTGGCCGCGCGATGATGCAGCGCCGGCCGCCGCTGCGACCGCGCCACGCCGCGCCCATCAGGTCGCGACGCTGCGCGCGCTTTACGCCGAGTATGCGCTCAATGCCGTGGGGCTGGTGCCGCACATGATCTTCCTGGTGGATTTCGTCGCACGTGGCCTAGGCCTGGGGCTGCAAGTCGGCGCCGAATACTGGGTACTGTTTGGCCTGGGCGCCGTGGTCGGCCCACTGCTCAGCGGCCTGCTGGCAGATCGCATGGGTTTCGGGCGCGCCCTGCGGCTGGCCTATCTGATCCAGGCATTGGCGGTCTCACTGCCAGCCTTTGGGCTCGGATCGGCCTGGCTGATGCTCTCGAGCGTGGTGGTCGGCGCGTTCACACCGGGTATCGTTCCGTTGGTGCTGGGGCGCGTGCACCAATTGCTCGCACATCATCCGGCCGAGCAGAAAGCGGCCTGGAGCGCCGCGACCACCAGCTTCGCCGTCATGCAGGCGATCGCCGCCTACGGCATGTCATACCTGTTCTCCAGGCAGGCAGGCGACTACCGCTTGTTGTTCGTCCTGGGAGTGGCTGCATTGTTGCTCGCCCTGGCCATCGATCTGGCGGCCCCACGCGCTGCGCGGCATTCGTGATTGGCGAGGGTCGCGCCACCCCACCGCCAGCAGGCGATGCAGCCCACGCCGAGCGCGAGACCGGCAATCAGCAGCGCCAAGTGCATGCTGCCCAGCGGCTGGCCGGCGCGGGCCGCGAGTAGCGACCCGAAAACACCGACACCGATCACACCGCCTGTCTGACGCGCCGCGTTCAGGGCACCTGCGGCGATGCCCGCCTGCTGGCGCGGGGCGTTTTCCAGCACGGCGGCGGTCATCGCCGGTACGGTCAGCGCGGCGCCGATGCCAGCAGCCAGCAAGGGCGCCACGATGAGCCCGTAGGGGGTCGCCGGCCTGATGCTCAGCAACGCAAAATAACCGCTCGCGGCGATCGCCTGCCCTACCATCATCGGCAGCCTGGGACCGAAACGCGAACTGAGGCGACCGGCAACCAGATTGGCCACGGTCACCAGCGCCGTCATCGGCAGGAAGGCCAGACCGGTCATCAGCGGCGAATAGCCTTTGACCGTCTGGAAAAACAGGCTGAACACGAACATCAGTCCATAGAACGCGAAATTGACGGTCAGCCCGGTCCAGCAGGCCACGCTCACCACGGGCGAGCGGAACAGCGACAACGGCAGCATTGGCTCGGCGCTGCGCGCCTGTACGATCAGAAATAGCCCCCCCGCCACGGCGCAGGCGCCGAAGCCGGCCAGCACCAGCGGGTGCGTCCAGCCCAGCGCGCCGCTCTCGACGCAGGCGATCGTGATGCCCGCCAGCGCCAGCACGGCCAGCAGCTGACCCGGCAGATCCAAACCGCGCCCGGGTGCTTGGGGACCCGACGGCGCATGGGCCAGCGTCAAGCCGATCCCTACCAAGCCGAGCGGCACATTGACGAAGAAGATGCTCGGCCAGCCCAGCCGATACACCATCACGCCGCCGACGACCGGCCCGGCCGCCACTGCCAGGCCGCCCACGCCGGCCCAGATGCTGATCGCCCGAGCACGCGAGGCCGGTTCGGGATAAGCGGCATTGAGCAACGCCAGCGAGGCCGGCACGCACAGCGCCGCGCCGATGCCCTGGACCGCCCGGGCGCCGATCAGCACCGCAATGCTGCCGGACAGGCCGCACGCCAGCGAAGCCGCCGTAAACAGCATGAAACCAGCGACGAAAACGCGTTTTGCACCGAGCCGGTCGCCCAGCGCGCCGGCAGTCAGCAGCAGGCTCGCGAACACCAGCGTGTAGGCATTGAGCACCCACTGCAAACCGGTGACGGAGGTTCCGAGCGAGAGCTTGATACGCTCCATCGCGACATTGACGACGGTCACGTCGAGCACCACGAGTACGAAACCGAGGCTGGCGGCGACCAGTGTCCACCCAGGCGAAACGGGGCGGCGGGTTGTGCGGGGCGGCATGGAAGAGGTCCTGGCATTGAATGAGCAAAGTCCGCAGGCGCGCGCCGGCGGGCCGGCGGCGACATGCACCAGGAACCAGTTTTATTGATCTGAATAATTTGATAAAGACGCCTATACTTCGATCATCTTCCAACAAAATTTGGCAATGGACCGTCTCAAGGCAATGAGCCTGTTCGTGCTGACCGTCGATCGCGGCAGCCTGTCGGCGGCGGCCGCCGCAAGCGACCTTTCGCCGACGATGGTCGGCAATCACCTGCAGGCGCTCGAGGCGCATCTGGGCACGCGGCTGCTCAACCGCACCACGCGGCGACAGTACCTGACCGAGTTCGGCAAGACCTACTACGACCGTTGTGTGGAAATCCTCGGCCTGGTCGAGGACACGGAGGCGCTCGCGCTCGAATCGCACAAGGTGCCCAAGGGCCGCTTGCGGATCACCTCCTCGGCCGCGTTCGGCACGGAGCGGCTGATGCCGGCGCTGGCCGACTACGCGGCGCGCTACCCGGCCGTCGATCTCGACGTGGTGATCACCGATACGGTGGTGGATCTGGCCGAGGAAGGTTTCGAGGCCGCGATCCGCATCGGCAGCCTGCCTGCCTCGAATCTGGTCGCTCGCCCGCTGGCGCCCTATCGGCTCGTTATCTGCGCCGCGCCCGGCTATCTGGCTCGGCACGGCGAGCCACGGTGTCCCGAGGAGCTCGGCCACCACAATTGCCTCGTCTACACTTATTCATCGCGCTCCGAGTGGCGCTCGACCCAGTCGTCGTGGCGCATGAGCGGCCCCGAAGGAGAAATCAACGTCACGATCGCCGGCCACCTGCAGGTCGATAGCGCGCAGGGCTTGCGCCGCGCGGCGATCGCCGGCATGGGCATCGTCCTGCTGCCGGAAATCATGCTGTCCGAGGATATTGCAGCTGGCCGACTGGTGCGATTGCTGCCCGGCTACGCGCCGCCGTCCCGTCCGCTGAACCTGCTGTATCTGCAGGACCGACGCATTTCGCCGAAGCTGCGCAGTTTCATCGACTTTGTCGTCGAACGTTTCGGCCCTGACGCGTGATAGCCGCTGCGTGACACGCCGAGCGGCGCTCGGCTAGATGCTCCCTTCCTTCTCGATCACGAGAATGCGTGCCTGGCCGATCGGATGGGCTACGTGCTCGGTGCCGATAGTCGCATGGAAGATGTCGCCCGCGAGCATTGCCACGACCTTTTCCTTGCCGCTTTCGCGGTAGTGCATGTCGACTCGCCCGTTCATGACGGCAAACACCTCTTCACCGTCGTTGATGTGCCACACGTAGGGCTCGTCCGTCCAATGCAGCCGCACGGTAACGCCATTCAGGTTGGCGATGTCGAGTGCTCCCCAGGCGCGTTGCGCCGTAAATGCGCTACTTTGGATGAATTGCACGCTGCCTCCCGATCAAAATGATCCGGCCAGTCTAGGCAGGGCGATTCATGCGGGCAATGCCGGATCAGGACAGGTTTCGGGCCATTTGCGCCATGGCGACCGCGACGGCTGCTGGCGCAACGAACGAAAGCCGCTCAATCGGGCACCACCTCGACCAGGCTGCGCTCGGTTTGCCGGCAATATTGCTCGCAGGCGGCGCGGGCCACGGCGGCGGCCGCATGCACATGCTTGCCGGCATCGACCCGGCGACACATCGAGATGACAATCGAGGGCGGGATCGGCTGGATCGGCAGCTCGACGAATTCGCCGCTGGCAATGCCCTGCGCCACGAACAGCGCCGGTATGGCCGCCACCCCGAAGCCGTCCCTGATCAGTTGCACGATCGCCGCCACCGACGGCGAGCAGGTAATGCGAACCTGTCCTGCCGGGATATCAGCCTGGCCAGCCAGGCTGGCGACAATCTGCTCGACCGCCCGCTGTGGAGCGGTCCCCCGCCCGAAGGTCAGCACCGGCCGCTGCAGCACGCGCTTGATCAGGCCGTTCTTGCGGGGTGAGAACAGGCCTCGGCGCGCAATCCAGCGCACCGGATAGATCGCCAGCGCCTCCGACATGACCTTATCGCTGTCGATACCCTCGACACGCAGCACCAGGTCGAGCTCACCGGCCAGCAGGCGGTGCTGCAGCACGCTGCTCGTGTCGACCGTCAGATCGACCTCGAGCTCCGGATAGGCTGCGTCCAACTCCTCGATGTAGCGCGCCAGCCAGCTGTGCACGATCGATTCGTTGACCCCCAGACGCAGCGTGCCGTGCACGCGGTCCTGCGCGTGCGCGGCCGCCTGCATCTTGCGCACCGCGCTGACCACCGCGCGGGCATGGCTGAGCAGGTGCTCGCCGTTGGCGGTCAGACGGAAAGCCTTTGACGAGCGGTCGATCAGGTCGGTGCCCAATTCCTGCTCCAGACTCTTGACCCGCAGCGAAATGGCCGCCGGCGTTGCGTGCAATTCGTGTGCGGTGGCGCGAAAACTGCGCAGGTGGGCCAGCGTGACAAAGGTTTCGATGAAACGCGTATTCATGTATGGCGCAGGAAAAGTGATTTTCTCGTTAAGAAAAACTATACATTTTTATCAAAAAAAACTCGATAGCATCGATTTTGATTTAAATTTATCCTCTAACAAACGCTTCTTTGGCTCCTCGCGGAATAGCTTCATGACCCCTTCAGAATTCAGACAGCAAGTTCGCCGCGGAGACTTTCGCCGCCCCACCGCCGGCTACTGCGGCGAGTTTGCCCAGGCCAATCTGGTCGTCTTGCCCAAGGTCAATGCCGACGACTTCCTGCGTTTTTGCACATTCAATCCCAAACCGTGCCCGCTGCTGGGCGTGGGTGAGCCCGGCCAGTGGCAGGTGCCGGCGCTGGGCCGGGACGTTGACATTCGAACCGATATTCCGCGCTATTACGTTTATCGGGACGGCCAGGTGGCCGAAGAACTGGAATCGCTGGAGGCAATCTGGCAAAAGGACTTCGTCACGTTCGCCATCGGCTGCTCCTTCTCGTTCGAGTACATGCTTTCCCAGGCAGGCGTGCCACTGCGGCATATCGAGGAAGAACGGAACGTTTCGATGTACCGCACCAACGTGCCGAACATCGCGGCCGGGCCGTTCGGCGGCAATCTGGTCGTTTCGATGCGGCCGATGCGAGGCGCAGATGCGATCCGCGCGGTGCAGATCACCAGCCGCTTCCCGGCCGTGCACGGCGCGCCGGTGCATATCGGCGACCCGCGCGAGATCGGCATCGCCGACCTGCAGGCGCCCGATTATGGCGACCCGGTCACCGTCAAGCCGAACGAACTTCCGGTCTTCTGGGCCTGTGGCGTGACGCCCCAGGAGGCGCTGCGCGCGGCGCGCCTGCCGATCGCAATCACGCATAAGCCAGGCCATATGCTGGTCACCGATATACCAAATTCTCGTCTGGCGATTTTTTGAGCCAGCGCTGACCGGCCGCCGCCAATGACATGACGGCGGCGCCGGCCGCCACGCGTGTCGATACCGTCACCATCGCCGTACGCGCCGATGGGGGGGTGCCGTTGCGCCGGGGAATTCACAACAACTATCTGGAGACTTCACCCATGGACAGTCAATCGCAAGTCATCGATACCCCCCGACCGGAGAGCGCTGGCGGGTTTGCCTGGTACCGGGCGCTATCCGGCGCGGAACGCCGCACCTTGTGGAGTTGCAAGGCCGGCTATGCGCTCGATGCGATGGATACGCAGTTCCTGAGTTTCGTGATCCCGACGCTGGTCGCCACTTGGGGCATCAGCCTGCGCGATGCCGGATTGATCGGTACGGCCACCTTGCTGTCGTCCGCTGTCGGCGGCTGGCTCGCCGGCATCCTGGCCGACCGCTTCGGTCGCGTGCGTACGCTGCAAATCACCGTGCTCTGGTTTGCCGTGTTCACGCTATTGTGCGGGCTGGCACAAAACTTCCAGCAATTGCTGGCATTTCGCACCCTGATGGGTCTGGGGTTCGGGGGCGAGTGGACAGCCGGGGCGGTCCTGATGGGTGAAATCATCCGTGCCAAGGATCGCGGCAAGGCGGTCGGGCTGGTACAGGCCGGCTGGGCTATCGGCTGGGGCGCCTCGGCGCTTGTCTATGCGCTGATGTTCACGCTGTTGCCGGCCGCGCTGGCGTGGCGCGCACTGTTCGTCGTCGGTGTGCTGCCGGCGCTGTTCGTGGTGATGATCCGGCGTTTTGTCGCCGAACCCGAGATCTTCAAGGCGCAGCGTCGGCATACCGACAGCCAGTCCCAGCCAGCCGGTTTCCTGGAGATTTTTTCACCCCGGCTGCTGAGCACGACGCTGCGCGCCTCGCTGCTGACGACCGGGGCCATGGGCGGTTACTACGCCATCACGACATGGCTGCCGACCGTGCTGAACCAGGAGCACCATCTGACCGTGCTGGGTACCAGCGGCTACCTTGCCTCCGTGATTATCGGCTCCTACATTGGTTATCTGGTCAGCGCCGCCTTGTGCGACCGCATCGGTCGCAAAAAGAATTTCATTCTGTTCGCCGCGGGCTCGATGATCATCGTGCTGGCCTACACCCGCATCCCCGTGAGCGACAGCATCATGCTGTTGCTGGGCTTTCCGCTGGGCTTCTTCGCTTCGGGCATTTTCAGTGGCATGGGCGCGTTTCTCACCGAGCTGTTTCCCACCAGCGTGCGCGGCTCCGGCCAGGGCTTTTCCTACAACGCCGGGCGGGCCGTCGGCGCGCTGTTCCCGTTTCTCACCGGCGCGGTCAGCAAGACGATGCCGATCGGGCATGCGGTCGGCCTGTTCGCAGCGACGGCCTATGGCGTGCTGATCATCGCCGCGCTTACCTTGCCGGAGACATGCGGCAAGGAGCTCAACGTCGCATAGCCGAGCCGGCCGACGGCATTTGGCTCGCGGCGCCCACGCGGCCCGGACAGCGGCGGCTGCCCGCTCGCCACGGCGCGCTTGGCCGGCATCGGGCCCGATGCGAATGCGCCGGGGGCGGCGCACCGGGCCGGTCGATCACCGCGGATTCGAAGGCCGCACAACCCGCAATTCCCACCGCGCATGACGTAGAATAGAGCCTTTACGTGTTCTGACGCATCATGCCCCTCGCCTCCACAGAAGAAATCATTGCAGAGCTCAAGGCCGGCCGCATGGTCGTGCTGGTCGACGAGGAGGATCGCGAGAACGAGGGCGACCTGGTGCTGGCGGCCGACTTCGTCACGCCGGAAGCGATCAACTTCATGTCGAAGTACGGCCGCGGGCTGATTTGCCTGACCCTGACGCAGGAGCGCTGCCGCCAGCTGAATTTGCCGCTGATGACCCACCGCAATGGCACCCAGTACGGCACCGCGTTCACCATCAGCATCGAAGCGGCCGAGGGCGTGACCACCGGCATTTCCGCCGCCGACCGCGCACGGACGGTGCAAACCGCGATCGCCGCGGATGCCAGCGCCGACGACATCGTTCAACCCGGCCACGTATTTCCGATCATGGCCCAGCCAGGCGGCGTGCTGATGCGCGCCGGACACACCGAGGCCGGTTGCGACCTGACGCATCTGGCGGGCCTGACGCCGGCCGCGGTGATCTGCGAGATCATGAAAGACGACGGCACGATGGCCCGTTTGCCGGATCTGCTCGAGTTCGCCGAAACCCACAACATCAAGATCGGCACCATCGTCGACCTGATTCATTACCGCAGCCGGACCGAATCCGTCATCGAACGCGTGGCTTCGCGCGAGATGCAGACCGCACATGGCCCGTTCCAGGCGACCCTCTATCGCGACAAGCCGAGCGGCATGCCCCACCTGGCGCTGGTGCGCGGCACCCCGCGCCCGGACGCCGAAACGCTGGTACGCGTGCACGAACCTTTGTCGGCCCTCGATCTGCTCGAAACAGCCTCGACAACGCATTCCTGGACGCTGCACAACGCCATGCAGGAAATTGCCGAGGCGGGACAGGGCGTGATCGTGCTGCTCAATTGCGCCGACAATCGCGAACATTTTTTCACGCTGTTCTCGGCGTTCGACGAACAGGAGCGGGCGGCGGCGCTCAAGCGCCGCCCCATGGATTTCCGCACCCACGGGATCGGCGCCCAGATCCTGCGCGACGTCGGCGTGAGCAAAATGCGCGTGCTCTCGAGCCCGCGCAGGATTCCGAACATGGCGGGTTACGGCCTGGAAGTTTGCGGATTTCAACCAACGCCCAAGGCAATGGCCTGATAATTACGAGTTACCGCCCACGCTGCGCAGGTTAAAGAAGCTGTTGCAGGACGCAGCGAAGCGGTTTGGCAGACCGGCTCGGCCTGGCAATTCGGACGCGTCAGGCGATCCGTGCCAACCGTGCCGCCCCCTATTTTTGATTTTCAACGGCCTCGAAGGAAAAATGCCATGGACATTGGACAATATCAACCCGAACTGGACGGCGAAGGGTTGCGCATCGGCATCGTACAGGCCCGCTTCAACACCAGCGTCGGCCATGAACTGCGCGAAGCCTGTGTTGCCGAACTGGAGCGCCTGGGCGTCGCCGGCGAGGACGTGCTGCTGATCACCGTGCCCGGCGCCCTGGAGATTCCACTGGCACTGCAGAAGCTGGCCGAAAGCGGCCAATTCGACGCACTGGTGGCGATCGGCGCGGTGATTCGCGGTGAGACCTACCATTTCGAACTGGTTTCGAACGAGAGCGGCGCGGGCATCAGCCGCATCGGGCTGGACTTCGGCATCCCGGTGGCCAATGCCGTGCTCACCACCGATACCGATGAACAGGCTCAGGCCCGTAGCGCCGAGAAAGGCCGGGACGCCGCACGCGTTGCCGTCGAAATGGCCAATCTGCTCGAAGCGCTCGACCTGCTCAACGGCGAAGACGACGAGGACGAAGACGAGGGCGACGACGACTCAAACGCCATCGACGAGGAACTGCGGCAATGACGACCAAGAGTGCGCGACGCCGCGCCCGGGAGTTGGCGCTGCAAGGCATGTACCAGTGGCTGCTCTCGCGCAGCGACGCCGGCGAGATCGACGCGCACCTGCGCGCCTCGCCGGGTTTCGAGAAGGCCGACAAGACGCACCTCGATGCGCTGCTGCATGGCGCGATTCGCGAGGCCAGCGATCTGTCCACGCAACTGCAACCCTATCTGGACAGGCCGGTGGCCGAGTTGTCGCCGGTCGAACACGCCGTATTGCTGATCGGTGCGGTCGAACTGCGCCACCACCTCGACATACCGTACAAGGTCGTGATCAACGAGGCGGTCGAACTGGCGAAAACATTCGGCGGCGCCGACGGATACCGCTATGTCAACGGCGTACTCGACAAATTCGCCGCCCAGGCGCGCGCACCGGAGGTCGAGGCCGCGCGCAACGCGCCGCCCCGCGCGCGTCCCGCCAACTGATCACTCCCCGATGTGAAGATGGATCGTCTGACCTGTGCCCTGCAGCTCGCCCAGCGCGTAGCCCAAATCGCCCCGTTTCATGTGATGGAATTGGCCAAGCAGGCCGCCCACCTCGAGCAGGCGGGGCGTCCGATCATTCACATGGGAATCGGGGAACCCGACTTCACAGCGCCCGAACCGGTCGTGGCGGCCGCCGCCCAGGCCATGCGCGACGGCCGCACGCAATACACGAACGCACTCGGTTTGCGGCCACTGCGCGAGGCCATTGCCGGCTTTTACCGCGCCCGGCACGGCCTGGACATCGCGCCGGAGCGCATCATCGTCACGGCGGGCGCATCGGCCGCCCTGGTACTGGCGTGCGCGGCACTCGTCAACCCTGGCGACGAAGTGCTGATGCCCGACCCCTGCTATCCGTGCAACCGCCATTTCGTGGCAGCCTTCGACGGCCGGCCGGTGCTGGTCCCAAGCGGTCCGGAAGATCGCTTCCAACTGAGCGCGGCGCACGTCGAAGCCCATTGGGGCCCCCGTACCCGCGGCGTGCTGCTGGCTTCGCCGTCCAATCCGACCGGCACTTCGATCGCGCCGGACGAACTGGCGCGTATCGCGCGCATCGCTCGCGAGCGTGGCGGCTTCACGGTGGTCGACGAGATCTATCAGGGTTTGTCGTACGATGCACCGCCGGTCAGTGCGCTGACTCACGGCGACGACATCCTGGTGGTCAACAGTTTTTCGAAGTATTTCAACATGACCGGATGGCGTCTGGGCTGGCTGGTCGTGCCGCCGGCGCTGGTGCCGGATTTCGAGAAACTCTCGCAAAATCTGTTCATCTGCCCGTCGGCGATCGCGCAGTATGCAGCGCTCGCATGTTTCTCGCCGGAAGCCCTGTCGATCTATGAGCAACGCAAGGAAGAATTTCGGCAGCGCCGGGATTTCATCGTGCCCGCGCTCGAGAAGCTCGGCTTCAAGGTGCCGGTCAAACCGGATGGCGCCTTTTACGTGTATGCGGACATCAGCGGCGTCAATCATCCGGCGCGGCACGATAGCGACGCCCTGACGCAAGCCCTGCTCCACGAAGCCGAAGTCGTTCTGGTGCCCGGTCTCGATTTCGGCCACGCCGACCCGCGCCGCTACATACGCCTGTCTTACGCTACCTCGCAAGCACAACTGCATGAGGCGGTCGAGCGCCTGGCGCGACGTCTGGCGTGAACGCCCATTACGTCACACCATGAAAAAAAGGAGCCGAGGCTCCTTTTTTGTTGCCGCAGCAACGCTCGCACCGCCGGCCCACTGGTTCAGGCCGCGCTGCCGTCCTTGCCGGCCGCATCGGCGTCGATCGTCGCGTCATGACGGCCTGTCTTGGCCTTGTCGATTGCCGCCGAATTCTGAGGCGCGGTCGGCGTGGTCGTGGCCGGCTCCACGGCAGGCTGCACCGCTTTGCTCGCCGTTTTGTTGGCCGTCTTGGTTTGTTGCGACACCAGCACCGGCGCCT